>CAZPIM010000002.1:94972-128800 GCA_964586385.1 uncultured Anaerolineaceae bacterium | reverse complement strand
TTGTTTTGTCCCAAATTGTTCTTTTTTCCTTTATTCATTAAACCTCTATTTCATTTTCATTTGAATTATGATGATATATTTTACTGTGACGACTTGTTTGTGGACATCCATTTGTATCGGGTTGAATTAGTACACTTCTAAATATCGCAATTAATAATAAATAATGGAGAGATTGTGGCGTTTTTGACTTGTAAACCTAAAAACCTTGAAAATATTAGTAACCCATTTTATTTCATTCAAAACAAAAATGAAATCTCTGTTTCAATTGAAATTCCAGATGATCTTACGGAAAATGAAGTAAATAATTTAGTTGAATTTCTATCAGAAAAAATATTTGTTTTTTTTAAAAATAAATATAATGTATCTTTTGATAATGATAGCAAAACAAATAGTTGGCTATCTTTCACGATAGTTAATGGCAATAAAACTACTGAAAATACGCTTCTACTTGCTAATTTTTATCAATACAATTCGTGGGTAAAAATTAGGTCAGATATTTACGATCAATATTTAAAAATGCCAATTAGCCATTTAAAAGGGAAAATTATCGATTTCTATAACGATGGCGAAAATGATGTCTTCTTTATTGTTTGGAGTAGTGAAAGCCTACTACAAATACCGGAATCGAACATAAAAAAATGTTTACGAAGAAAAATTTCACCTCTAGGTACGTATATTCAAAGTGATATGATCTTACCAATTGACTTTTTCGAAAATTCCTCTGATTTATCGAGAAGCCAAACAAACCTACTAAAACCCTACTTAATGGAAAAGTTTGAAAGTGAATTTAAAACTGTCTTTTCTGAACTAGAGATAATGAGTTTCAATAACTCTGAAGAAATTTGGGAAAATTTTTTTGAAAATGTAATTCAAGAAAATAGAGAAATTTTCCTTTACAAAGCAAAACAAACCTGGAAACTAATTTCTGTTTCAGGATCAGATGAGAAAAACGGAGTCTGGGTGGAAGTTGCAATTAATTCGAAACGTTATTTATATCCTCTCAATGAATTTTCAAACATTTTATCACTGGATAATATCAAAAGAATTTTTGAATTTTACCTTGTGTGGTCTAACTTCTTTTTCCATTCATAACGAAAAATTTTTAACAACTATCACTTTATGGAAAAAACTTAAAAAATGACTTACAATTTCGCCCATGAATGATGAGAATTCAATAAAGATAGGATTTTTAAATCTAAAAGGTAATTTATTCCTTGCCCCCATGGATGGATACACTGACCACCCATTTCGTATGATAGCAAAAAAGTTAGGGGCTGATGTTGTAATTTCTGAATTCATTAATGGATTGGATATTGTTAATAATCATCCGTTTCTTGAAAAAAAAATCTTTTTTTCGGAATTTGAACGACCCTTTGGTTACCAAATTTTTGATGACTCACCTGATCGAATATTATTTGCTGCAAAATTCTTACAGGAAAAAAATCCCGATTTTATTGATATCAATTTTGGCTGTTCAGCAAAAAGTGTTACTAATCGTGGTGCAGGTGCAGGATTATTATTAGAACCGGCTAAAGTTGCCAAAATTATTTCTTTATTAGTAAAAAATATCTCCGTCCCAATTACAGCAAAGATCCGTTTAGGATGGGATGAACAAAAATTAAATTATTTGGAAATATCAAGAATCATAGAAGAAGAAGGTGCTTCGATCATTTCGGTTCATGGGAGGACAAAAAAACAGGCATACGCAGGTAATGCTGACTGGAATGCAATCGCAGAAATTAAAACACATCGAAAAATTCCAATCATTGCAAATGGTGATGTGATTTCCGCAGAAAATCTAATTGATATTCAGCAAATTACGAAAAGTGATGGAATTATGATTGGCCGGGGTGCATTATCAAATCCGTGGATATTTCAAAAAAGAAATATTAATGAGGTCTCCCTGGATGAAAAATACGCTTTATTCATGGATCATTTATCTTCGATTCTGGCTTTTTATGGAAAATCAACAGGTTTGACTTTGTTTAGAAAACATTTAAAAAGTTACCTTCAAATTGATCGTTTGGATAGACCTACCAGAATTGAATTATTTAATACGAAGAATGAAAATCAATTTATAAAATTAGTTAAATTTTATATTGAGAACCCAGCCTAATTTAACGATCTTCTTTATCATTTCTTACCAAATCCAGTGTCTCAACAGCATGGCGTAAATGGGGTATCACAATACTGCCACCGACGATTAACGCAACATTGAAAGCCTCAACAATTTGATCATCTTCCAAACCACAATTTACACATTCGATAATATGATAATCAATACAATCATTGCATCTTAAAACCATTGAAGCGACGAGACCCAGTAATTCTTTCGTTTTCTTGTCCAAGGCACCATTTTCATATGCTTTTGTATCCAAATTAAAAAATCTTTTTATTCCCAAATTGTCCAAAGACAAAATTCGATCGTTCATTTTATTGCGATAATCAGAAAATTCGTCAATCCTATTTTTCATTTTTTTCTTTCAAAACGTCAATGATTAATTAAACCTCAATTTTTCAAGAGAAAAAATTCTCCGGATAATTGCTGAGGTTGACGCGTATGTAGAATCCATTCCATAATAAGAAAGGGTTCCGGCACCTAAATTTTTTCCTTTACTTAATGGTGTATCTGAAACGTAATGGAGAATGCCAAGATCAAAAGGAATTCCATATAAATTGACGATTTCGTTCGTTGGATGCCTTGTCGGGCGATACATTTCATATATAGCAGATAGAAATGGACCTGCTTCCATTTCAATATCCGAATATCCCTCTCGATAAAAAACATCTGCAAATTTATTGTTTTGCAAAAAAGTACCATGAACAGTTACTGCTTTTTGGTTATTAAGAACTGTTCCATAAACGAGATAATTATTTATGTCAGTTGCAGAGAATGAATTTTGAAACAGGTAGGTGTTTTGGGAATGCTCATCATGTACAACATTTGGAAGGACTACATCACCCATTACACCGTTCAATGAAGCAGATTTCCCCATGATGTAAATTCCATGTATGGTATTTACATGCTCAGCTACTTTGGTCAGGATATTATAAGCAGCCAAGCCCAAAGGATAATCGATATTTAATATAAGGGCATTGCTTTTTTGTAAAAAACCTAAATCGGAAGAATTCTTTATTCGATCATCGAAATAATCCGGACACAATTGATTTAGTTGAATAATTTGAGCATCAACGTCAAAGTAATGTTTACTGGCTATGCGCAATATTCCACAATTAATTTCGTCATCGATTTGCTCTTTAATCAGGTATTTGCCTTTTTCAGTTTGTTGCAATTTTTTTAATGCATAATAGAGGAAATTTTCCATACTTGCTGGTTCTTCGCCAGAAACTAATAATTTCCATATTGCCAACAAATCGGAGTTTTCTCCATCGTGAATAAATTCTTCAATGAGATCTTTCTTTTTTAATGCAAATCCAGTGACCATATTTGCGATTGAATGCGTATTACTTGAAACAAAATAAATTGGCTGCTCAAGCACAGCTGGAAATTTATTTTCTATGTTCTCCCACCATGCCCGTGTAGCCCGCCAATACTCACTGAGTGGTCCGCCTAATAAATTTACCCGGAAGGCGCACTTTTTACTTTTTATTTGTTTAAATTTCTCTAAAAACTTTTCTTTCCAAATAATTCGTAATCTTTCAAGATCGTCTTGAGTAACTTGTAGCCACTCTGCTAATTCAATAAATTTTTCATAATCAATATTAATTGAGTCAAAATCAAAATTTTCAGGTAAGCGATTTAATAAGAAATTTAATTTATTCCATTCTATTTGGTATGCTGTGATCACTGGCAACACATCTTCGATGTCAGACCGGCTTGCAATAAAACAAGCCAACTTACTATCGCCATCAAAAAAACAACGACGTCTGCGTGCCGGTGCAGTAACCGACTGCCAATTCTCAACATTGTCAAATCCATGTTGCTTAAACGTAGAAGCACTCTGACCAAGAATGACAACACGGGTATCGGAAATGCACTCTGGAAGTCGAAGTAAGCTATAGATAAATGCTGACATATCCGGAATGTCAGTCCGAGCATTTGGATGTAGTAATGAACCCATGCCTGCATGTACTTCTTCAATTGTTTTTATATGAATTTCAGTTGTAGACCGCAACAATGAATAAATTGTTCGTAGATACAAATCGATTTCTTCTGATGCGATTTTTGGCATTGTTCTTTCCATATCACCTCAATCAATTCAACTTCATTCAAAACTGGATTATATGAATAAAACCATCTTACTTTTACTATAATGGAGATTATAATAATTTCTTATTGATTTTATTTACTTTACAAGGTTTATATGAATTTTACTCCCGGAAAATTAGAATTATCTAATTCCGAAATGAAAAATATACGTAATTTAACAATATTGTCTTCCAATTTTAATAATATGGACAATAAGGATTTTGTTCAAACCATGAATCATAACATGGCTTTATTGTCCGAATGGTTAGGGATTGATCGAATCATTTTATATTCCCTGGACCCTGATATAAATTTCTCATTATTTGAGTATAAAAAGGAAAAATTTCCTTCCCATTTAAACTTAATAAAAAATGATTTTCCAAAATTATTTCCATGGCTTTTATCAGAGTTATCAAATAACAACCCAATATTTCTTGAACAAATTAAACTTCTTCCGGCACAAGCAGCCTCTGAAAAAATGTTTTATGAAAAAGAAGGCGTCAACTCAGTTGTGTGGATTCCAATAATCTTCCAAAGAAAATTATTGGCATTTCTCGAATTCGCAAATTTTTCAAATACTCATTCCTGGAATTCAATACCACTTGATTTTTACTTGATAATCGCCAACATTTTCATGGGGGTTTTAGAACGGAAGAAAAACGAAGAAAAAATCGACGTTTTATGTACTTCTTTAGATCAAAAAATTAATGAAAAAGATAATGAATTAACGACATTATTGAATATTCAAAAAGCTTTAACAACTGAACTTCATATAGATCATGTTATTCAATTAATCGCTGATGAAGCAAGAAGATTGACGAATACGCGATTAAGCACAGTTTGTTTATCGGAAAACGGGAAATTAATACTGCGAGTTGCATCTGGGGATTTTTATGAAGAATTACCAATTGGATATGAAATTCCATTAGATCCATCCTTTTTAGAATTATCTCTGGAATCCGACTCCCCAATCTTTTTTGATGACCCGGAAAGCATTTCAGGAATTTTTAGCGAGGCATTAAAACTCACAAAAGCCAAATCAATTTTAATCATTCCTTTTAAGTCTGGTAGGAAAACCATTGGGATTTTAACTGTTTCAGACAAATTAAAAGGAATTTTGGGATATCCGGATGCCCGTTTATTAAAAATGTTTGCCAATATCGCGATTATTGCACTCGAAAATGCACGTATTTACAAACAAGAACAACGTAGACGTGAAGAAGCTGAAAATGGAAAGAAGATTGCTGAGGCACTCCGTGACATACTCAGGGTTCTGAATTCAAAAATGGCATTGGATGAAGTGCTAAACTATATCGCTTTACAATCCAAAGATTTACTAAATGCAACATCAACAATGATCAGAAAAATTAATTACGAAAATGGCACAGTCATTACGGAAGCATCCAGTAATCTTCCGAACGAATTTGCGGTGATTAATGAGATGCCTTATTATCCAGGTGGCGCAGAACGGGTTTTAAGGGAGAACAAATCTGTATTTGTTTCTAACTTAAACGATAGCTTAGGACGTTATCTTAATGACCCACAAGAATTATCAAACCCACAACAAGAATGGGCGAAAATTATCCTGAAACATTTTCACAGTCACTTGATTGTCCCTTTAATTATTAACGAAAATCTTTATGGAACACTTACGTTTTATTATGCCCAACCTACCGATTTTTCTGATGAAGAAATCCATTTGGGAATGACCCTAGGAACGCAAGTCTCGTTAGCGATAGAAAATGCAAGATTACGTGATCACGAAAAAGAAATTGCCATTGCTACAGAAAGAAACAGACTTGCTCGGGATTTACATGATGCAGTGACCCAAACATTATTTTCAGCAACTTTAATCGCTGAAGTTTTACCAAAGGTTTGGGAAAAAAATCAAGTTGAAGGAATTAAACGATTAGCTGAACTAAGGCAATTAACCAGAGGAGCACTCGCAGAGATGCGTACCTTATTATTAGAATTAAGACCTTCAGCCCTCAAAGATGCTTCTTATACAGAGTTACTGCTGCAATTATGTGATGCACTGAATGGCAGATCCAGAATACCGATCGATCTGAAAATTGAAAATGAACCCGAATTGCCAGTTGAAATAAAAATAGCTTTTTATCGCATAACACAGGAAGCGTTCAATAATATTGCAAAGCATGCAAATGCAACCCAGGTAGCAATTCATTTATTCGAAGAAAATTCCTGTGTTTATTTAGAAATTAAAGATAATGGCAAAGGAATGGACCAGGATAACGTTCCATCAAATCATTTGGGTATTGGAATCATGAAGGAACGTGCTTCCAATATAAATGCAGATATCAAAATTGATAGCGGACTAGGAATTGGCACCACTATTTTACTAAGTTGGAAGAAACCTTCTTAACGATTTTTACGATACTATTACAAATTCTTAAGTATGATGTCAGAAATCATATCAGCACCATTTTTCACAAAATTTATTTTTGCAGAAATGTCCAAAGCTTTTAGTAAATCCTCTTTTATTGTTCCATCCAATAAGGATTCTTGTTTAATCGGGAACCCAATCATTTCTGACTGGATAAATTTTTCCAGGTAAATGGATTCTCTAAATTTTTCTCTTGGAATATATAAAAATGGAACATTCGCAGAATAAACTTCCGCGATGGTGCTATACCCAACTTTTCCAATAACCAAGTCACTGGCATGAACCAGGTCAGGATGAAAATAATTATGATTATGAGGTAAGAATATTTTGTTTTCCTCTGTAATTTGCGATTTAACTTCAGATCCGGGGATAACAAAGAAAATATTTTTATCAACGAAATTAAATTTTACCTGTTTCATTGTGAGAGGAATTCCTCCCATCGTTATCAATACCAATTTCGCTGATAAGGGAACTCCCAATTCTTTTCTCAATTTATCCTTTGGGTGTCTTTTCTCACGAAAGATTGGAGGAAGTAATGAATATTTTTCGTTTCTATTACAAACTGGCAATGTTTGATAATGAAAATCAGCCAAAGAATTCATTTTTCGATTTATTTCGATAAATTTTTTGAATTCAGAATGACTTGACAAGTATGGTTCATAAATCCAATCCCAGGTAAAGTTTTCGATTAATACTGTCTGGACTCCTAATGTTTTTCCCACCTGGATACCTATCGGTGAAATATCACTTATGATCAAATCTGCATTTTCAGCTTGTAATTTTTCACAGAATAGTTCTAGTCTTTGATCTTGGAAAAAATAAAATTGTTCGAGATTTTCTAAAGTTTTTTCCAGATCTTCTTCAAAGGGATTTTTCTGAACCAAACCAATATCCGTCCGAAAATTAAATAACTTAAAATTTCCGATGATTGATTTATCAAAAAACCATTTTGGAATATTTGAAAATATCAGAATCCGTATATTTTTATTGCGCAATAATTTATTTATTATTGATGTTGCGCGTGAAGCGTGACCAAAACCATGCTCGGAAATAAAGAAAACAATTTTGCGCATTCGTTTTGAATTTTTAATTAATCAAGAATATTTTCGCTTGAATTACTTAAGCCAAAAGGTAAACTTACATTCATTCGCCGGATACTATCCGAATCTTTTTCGATTACGCGTAAAACCACCACGCTCATATCATCTTTCGGTTGATTTTGATCCAGTCTTAAAGCATATGAAAGCAGAGAATCAGCGATGTATTGGGCGGAAGGTTCCTGATCATCTAAATACGCCTCAATCAATGAACATATATCGATTGAGTGTCCGTAACTCTCTCCAGCTGTATAAATACCATCTGTATACATCACAATTGTAGTACCGGTTTCCAACGCGAACTCTGTGATTGCCGGTCTAATATTCCTTGTATTACCAATGGGTTGACTTTCACTGGAAATACATTCGATATGCTCGCCTTGTGCCATAAATACAGGTGTCGAGTTATTTCTTGAAATCACAAGTGTCTGTGTTTGTAAATCCGCAGACAAGATATTCAGATAAACTGAGCTGGTACCCCCGCGTTCCATAAACAAGTAATCCGATGCCGCACGTGCTGCAGCACCATCACGAACACCGTCTGAAAGTAAATTCATTACTTTTCTGACAACCATCGATGAAATAATTTTTGCATTATGTCCGGATGATCTGGCATCAGCTAAAATGCAAGAAACACCTCCCATAGGACGTTCCACAACTTCAATTGTGTCACCGCTCTCGACAGATTCAAACTTAACTGCCTTTGCAACTGCTAATTGTATTTCCATGCATAAAATTTTAAACGATTTCTTCAAAAAAAGGAAATGAATATCACAGCTTCTTAATTATCAAAAAATAGAGTGATCGCTTGTTATATTCTTGAGAAATCAAGTCAAATTTTAATTTTTCAAATTTGTTCGAGTACTTAAAATATTTTTTAAAGTTATCAAAATTCATCTGATTATGTGAAATAAGATTGAGAGATCGATAAAATAAATCCAAAAAAGTTGATTTGTTAAAAGAGACTCCTAATAAAGAAACAAAAACTCCACCACTTGTGAGAATCCTTTCAATTTCTGTTTGAAATAGTAAATCGAAAACAAATTCGCCTGGAAATGTGGCGATAATCAAATCAAATGATTCAGGTGGATAAGGAAGGTATATCGCATTTCCTCGAACGATCTTTGGATTACCATATTTAGGATTTATCTTTTTTTTGGTTAATCGAATCATGCTTTGACTCTCATCAATACCGAAAATCCTATTTCCAAGTTTAGTAATTTCATCAAATAACATTCCGGTACCAAAGCCAATCTCAAGCACAATGCTTTTTTTATCTACAAATTGAAGTGTTTGTTTTACCCAATCAAACCATTCACCAGCAGATACAAATAAAGCAATCCTGTCATAAGCGAATGCGAAAGTATGATAAAGATGATAGTAAATGATTATGAATAATTTTTGAATGAGTTTCTTCAAATGAATTCGCCTGAAAAAGATTTGTTAATTAAGTAAAATTCTGATTCATTTAATCATAACGGTATTCGCTTGAATTCCATATTATGATCTGTTACACTTTTTTTGGTATGACCTCTTACCACCAGGAAAAAACTAAAATGAATCAACCATATCCTATGAAACCAGCTGAATTTGCGGAACAAAAAATTATTTGTTCTATTTTGGAAGATAAATTTCCAATAAATAGTAATCTACCTCCAGAAAGAGAATTAGCCGGGATAATCGGTGTGACGCGCCCTACATTAAGGGAAGCACTGCAAAGACTGGCAAGAGATGGATGGATTGATATTCATCAGGGAAAATCAACACGTGTTAAAGATTTCTTAAAAGAAGGAAATTTAAATGTCCTTTCAACTTTATCCAATTATCAAAAATTTTTACCAGATGATTTTGTAATCAATTTATTGCAAATTCGTTTACTATTAAGCCCGACCTATACATTTCTTGCCATCCAAAACGATCCGAAATTTTTTATTGATTACCTTACCAATCACCCACAACCTGATGATAGTTCTTGTACTTTTAGTGAATATGATTTCTCGCTTCATATACTTCTGACTCAATATTCAGGCAATCCAGTGTTTACATTGATTTTGAATGGTTTTCGAGACCTTATAATTGAAAAATCGAAAGTTTATTTTGACTTTGAAGAAACAAAGTTGCATTCTTTGACATTCTATCGTTCATTATTACATGCTGCGATTGATAGCAATCCGAATGAAGCAATGCTGGTTGCAAACAAAGTAATGTCGGAAAGCATGAATTTTTTCTCCTCTTTTTCAAAACACCAAAGGACTGAAAATGACACAAGATTTCATATTAGCAATTGATAATGGTACTCAAAGCCTCAGAGCGATGATTTTCGATCCACAAGGAACACTTGTTGCGAAATCTCGTGTATTAATAGAAAATTATCAATCACCTGCTAATGGTTATGCCGAATTACACCCCGACCTGTTTTGGAAAGCGCTATGTGATGCTTGTAATTTGCTATGGGAATCATTTGAATACCCAAAATCGGCAATAAAATCGGTTGCTTTAACCACGCAGAGATCAACTCTCATTAATTTAGATGAAAATGGAAATCCATTAAGGCCTGCAATCGTCTGGCTAGACCAAAGAAGAACTGAAAATCTACCACCTCTTAAAGGATTTTGGGGGATTGCATTTGCACTGGCTGGAATGAAAGATACAGTGAGTTATTTACAAGCAGAAGCTGAAGTGAATTGGATCAGAACATTTCAACCAGAAATATGGAAAAAAACGGACAAATTATTATTATTGTCTGGCTATTTAACTTATAAACTCGTAAACGAATTCAGAGATTCAATCGGATGCCAGGTAGCGTACATTCCATTTGATTACAAAAAACAAGAATGGGCAGGTAATTTCGATTGGAAGTGGCAGGCAGTTCCTATGGATAAAAAGATTCTGCCAGAGCTGGTCCCCCCTTCTGCAATTTTAGGTTATATAACCAAAAAAGCCAGTGAAGAAACTGGAATACCTCAAGGTTTACCATTAATTGCGGCTGCTGCTGATAAAGCATGTGAAGTGATTGGATCAGGATGTCTAGAGCCTAATATAGCTTGTTTAAGCTTTGGTACAACTGCAACTATCAATACGACCCATAAAAAATATACGGAAATAATCCCTTTAATTCCACCATATCCTTCTGCAATTCCGAACCACTACAGCATGGAAATTCAAATATATCGCGGATTTTGGATGGTGAGCTGGTTTAAACGTGAATTTGGTCAAAACGAAGAAAGGTTAGCCGGTGAAAGAGGAATTGACGCTGAAGAGTTATTTGATAATTTGGTAAATTCAGTACCACCCGGTGCTTTGGGATTAACGCTCCAACCATTTTGGTCACCGGGATTAAAAAAACCTGGCCCGGAAGCAAAAGGAGCAATTATCGGATTTGGAGACGTTCATACACGTGCCCATTTTTACCGGTCTATTTTAGAAGGAATCGCATACGCACTACGAGAAGGTGCCGAAATAACCCAAAAAAGGACTCATATTCCAATCACAGAATTGCGTATTGCAGGTGGTGGTAGTCAGAGTAATGCAGCAATGCAAATCACCGCAGATATTTTTGGACTTCCTGCTTCGCGGCCACACGTTTATGAAGCCTCGGGTTTGGGGGCAGCAATTGTTGCTGCAGTTGGATCTAAAATGTATCCTGATTTTTCTACGGCAATAAAAGCCATGACACATACCGGTACCACTTTTAATCCGAATCCGGAAACACAATTCATTTATGATGAATTATATAAAAAAGTGTATTCACCAATGTATAAAAGACTTAAACCATTGTATGAAAATATCCGGCAAATTACTGGTTATCCCCCAAAATAATATCAAAATAGTATAATTTGTTTGAGTGATTTCTTGACTTTTTATTTTCTGTTCTTTAGAATGAGTGAGTATTCTATTAATGTGATTGACAAGAGATCCGTTCAAAAACGGCACCGAAGGGGCAAGTTAATTTTTAGGCAAGAAATTAATGAAACTCTCAGGTAAAAGGACTCAATCACCTCCCCTCCTGAACGCCAAATCAATAATGTCGAACAGGAAATAGTGCAAAGCACTATTTTAGCCGATAATCTTGAATCCCAAATTTTAAAGGAGTTTAGAAATGAAAAATCCAGTAGGTTTAAAATACACAAAATCAGATGAATGGGTAAAAGTGGAAGGCAATGTAGCGACGATTGGTGTGACAGATTATGCACAATCGCAATTATCGGATATCGTCTATTTAGAATTTTTGGTAGAAGTAGATGATACCCTATCACAAGGCGATTCAATCGTCACATTGGAATCAGTAAAAGCAGCGGCAGATGTTAATTCACCCGTATCTGGAAAGGTTTTAAAAGTTAATGAGTCATTAACCGATGATTTTGAAGCTGTAAATTCCGATCCATTCGAAAAAGCTTGGATGGTGAAACTTGAATTATCAGACCCATCTGAATTGGATTCATTATTAGGGGCTGATGAATATACGCAATATTGTGACCATCGGGAGCACTAATGTTCATACCTCATTCTGAAGCTGATATAGCTGACATGTTAAAAAGAATCGGGATCGAAAAGATTGAAAATCTATTCGAAGATGTTCCTGAAAAATTTCGCTATCCTGATTTAAATTTACCGGATGCGGTTACCGAGATGGAAGCATTGCAAAATCTGCAGGAATTTGCATTAGCCAATGATTC
Organism: uncultured Anaerolineaceae bacterium; assembly: GCA_964586385.1. Classification (GTDB taxonomy): domain Bacteria; phylum Chloroflexota; class Anaerolineae; order Anaerolineales; family Anaerolineaceae; genus UBA6170. The sequence continues at coordinate 116,413 of CAZPIM010000002.1, read as the reverse complement.
TACTCAGGACTTAATTTGCTTTTTAGGTGCAGGTGCTTATAACCACTATATTCCTGCAGCGGTTGATAGTATTATTTCCCGTGGAGAATTTCTAACTGCATATACGCCTTATCAACCTGAAGTATCTCAAGGAACGCTGCAAGCTATTTTCGAATACCAATCAATGATTGCTTCCTTAACTGGAATGGAAATAAGCAACGCATCACATTATGATGGTGCAACAGCTGCTGCGGAAGCATGTGTTCTTGCTTATCACCATTTCCGAGGGAAAAGACCAAAATTTGTAATCTCAAAAGGGCTGAATCCCCAATACCGCGAGACAATATGTACATATTTTCAAGGATATGGGGATGTCGATATCACTGGATACGCAGGCACTAACCTGCTTGAAACAGATGATGATATTCTCTCCTCAGTGGATAACAACACTGCTATCGTTTATGTTCAATATCCGGATTACTTTGGTCGTGTACGAGATTTCACGACTTTAGCCAAACGTGTTCATGAAAAAGGTGCATTATTGGCTATTTCAGTAAATCCCCTTTCCTTGGGCTTGTTAAAACCACCTGGAGAATTCAATGCAGACATTGTGACTGGCGAAGGACAACCACTTGGTATTCCCCTATCTTTTGGCGGACCGTATTTAGGAATCTTTGCCACACAAAAACAATTTGTTCGAAAACTAGCTGGAAGGCTGGTAGGAGAAACAGTCGATAAGGAAGGCAAAAAAGGGTATGTACTCACACTTACAGCCCGAGAACAACATATTCGAAGAGAAAAAGCAACTTCGAACATCTGTACAAATCAAGGGCTAATTGCTTTAGCAGCAACTGTCTATATGTCACTTCTTGGAAAAGAAGGTTTATCCCAAGTAGCAAAACTAAACTTTAACAAAGCCCATTATGCAGCCCAAATCCTAAATCAACTTGAAGGCTTTGAAGTACTTCAACTAGGACCTTTCTTCAATGAATTTGTTCTCAAATGTCCTATTCCTATAGAAGATTTAAATTCTCTTTTATTGGATTATGACATCATTGGTGGTCATGATTTATCCGGTGATAACCCGGAATTAGCAAATCATATGCTTGTTGCGGTTACAGAAGTAATTTCCAAAGACGAAATTGATTACTTCGCAAATTCTCTGAAGGAGGTTACAAATGCCTGAACGAACAATTTATGAAATTTCTTCTCCAGGACGTGTAGGGGTACGTTTTCCCGAAAGTGATGTGCCTGATTTTGATCTCCCTGAGAATCTTACCCGAAAGCAACTACCAATGCCGGAAGTATCTGAATTGGATGTTGTTCGTCATTTTACGAGATTATCAAAACTTAATTACAGTATTGATGGCGGGTATTATCCTTTGGGATCTTGCACGATGAAATACAACCCAAAAATAAATGAAGTTACAGCCAGATTGGCAGGGTTTGCCAAAACCCATCCATTACAGCCAATCGATACGATTCAAGGCAATTTGGCATTAATGTATGAATTACAACAATGGCTCCTTGAGATCAGCGGATTTTCCGGTATTACCCTTCAACCTGCTGCAGGAGCGCATGGCGAATACGTTGGTGTAATGATCATACGGGCATACCACGATGATAATGGTGACATACATCGTGTAAAAATGTTGATCCCCGATTCGGCACATGGCACCAATCCGGCTAGTTCAGCAATGAGTGGATTTGATGTAGTTCCGGTAGCAACGGATGAAAATGGAAATGTTGATATTGAATCCTTAAAAGCAGTTTGTGATGAAAATGTTGCTGGATTAATGTTGACAAACCCAAATACCTTAGGGTTATTTGAACAGAATATCGTCGAAGTAATCAAAATTGTCCATCAGGCTGGTGGGTTGATTTACGGAGATGGAGCTAATTTAAATGCACTTCTTGGTATTGTTCGCCCGGGTGATTTGGGAATTGATATCATGCATTTTAATTTACACAAGACTTTTTCAACACCACATGGAGGTGGTGGTCCTGGTTCCGGCCCGGTGGGAGTTGCAAAACACCTCATCGATTTTCTTCCTTGCCCAGTCGTAGGCATATTGGAAGAAGGCTCCGATGATTTTCCACCTTTCTATGGATTTGTAGAACCGGATAAAAGCATTGGCAGAGTTAAAGCTTTTTATGGACATTTTGGAATGATGGTGCGGGCTTATACTTACATCAGCATGTATGGAAAAGATGGTCTGAGGAAAATTGCCGAATCAGCGGTTTTGAATGCTAATTACCTGATGGCGCTAGTGAAAGATAAGTACAAGGTAGCTTATAAACGTACCTGCATGCACGAGTTTGTCGTTGAAGGTCATTGGCCAAACGCACCGGAAGTACACGCATTGGATATTGCAAAACGATTGATGGACTACAATTTTCATCCACCAACTAATTATTTTCCATTAATCGTCCCGGAAGCGCTCATGATTGAACCGACCGAGACTGAAAGTAAAGACACATTGGAAGAATTTGCGGATGCATTGAATAAAATTGCAGATGAAGCTATTTCAAATCCTGAACTTTTAAAGCAAGCGCCACATCATACGCCGATCGGTCGATTGGATGAAGTCAAGGCAGCAAAAGATTTAGTCCTTTGTTGTTGGATCCCAGAAAAAGAAATTTAACAATTTTTTAAACTTTTACCAAAAGGGTTATCAATCATCGATAACCCTTTTGGAGTTTGCAATTAAGTAATTTGCTTAATAAGCAAATTTGAGTATATTATTGATTAGGAAGGAGGTGCTTATGGAAGATAGCCGAAGAGATGTTGGCCAAGGTCTTCTCGAATATGGCTTGGTTATCATTATTGTTGCCGTTCTTATTATTGTTTTACTTTTTATTTTTGGTAACCAGGTCGGTAGTATTTATAGCAATATTATTAATCTAATTTAGCATTTTTCTTTTATTATTCAGATTAGACCTCATGTGATGGCATGAGGTTTTTTCTTTCTGATAGAATATCAAAATCGAGGTGCGTTTATTTTGAAAAAACAACCAATCATTTTAGATGAAAATCATAAAAAAGAATTTCACAATACAAAAATATTCCCAGGAACACAAGGAAATCCGTTTGATACGATATTAAGAACATTTAATAGAATTAACGAAATCAACCCCTTGATATTTATTGTGATTTTAATCATTGGATCGGGATTTGTTACCCTTTTCAAACAGAACAATTGGGTTCTGCTATTTATTTTTACCGCTCTGGATTATTTGATTATCGGTATTTTACCTTTATTGAAAATATCATTCGGACCGATTAATTCTCAAGTATTTCTACTTTTCTTATTAAGGGGTGTTTTTATTTGGTTGCCTTCTCCGATTAATTTAATTTTTGAACTCATTGGTCTGGTTTTAATGATTTTCGGATTTGTATACGAGCCATCCGTGATTAATGTGTCAAATATTGTACTTACAAGTAAAAAATTAAAGCAAACCGGGAAAATCAAATTTGTCCAAATCGGCGATATTCATCTAGAAAAACCAGGAATACGGGAAACAAAATTAGTAGAAATCATCAAAAGAATAAACCCTCAATTTATTTTATTTACCGGCGACTTTCTTAACCTTTCCAATAACGAAAATCCTGACTCAATCAATCAAATTATTGATCTTTTTAATAAAATTAATCAGATTTCCCCAATATATTTTGTAACAGGAAGTCCAGCTGTAGATCTTCCAATGACGATTGAAACCATAAAAAAATCCATCAAGTCCAACCATGTATATGACAGGATAGAAGAAATTCAAATTGATAATACAACCGTAAACATAATAGGATTAAATTGCTCACATAACCCAGGTTTGGATATCAAAAACCTAAAGAAATTATCTGTAACCCACGAACCATTCAACATATTGTTGTATCATTCGCCGGATTTGATTTATGAACTTGAAAAAAATAGCAATATCGATTTGATGTTATCAGGTCATACGCATGGAGGTCAGGTAAGGTTGCCATTTTTTGGTGCCCTTTTTACTGGATCGCTATATGGACGAAAATTGCAAAACGGATTATATAAACTAAATCAAACTTGCTTATACATATCAAGGGGTATTGGCTTGGAAGGTATGGGAGCACCTAGAGTTCGATTCTTGTGTAAACCGGAAGTTGTAGAATGGGTTATTAAATATCAACCGGAGGAATAATGAAATCTTTCAATTTTGTACCAAATGACATCACACAAATCGTTAAAACATTTCCAGCTGATTCTATTTCGATAAATCTTATCGATCAGCACAAACGACTCGTACCTTTACAAAAATTCGGAGAAATTAGTCATACTTTTAATGGAAATAATGAGCAATATTTATCAATATATGCGAATAATTTAAATGAAATTAATCATAACAAAGTGAGAAAGCTCGGTGGGCTTTTATCTTCTTTTATCGTTCTGCATAAAATTAGTGAAGTCTCCATAAAATTTGAACAACTAGCAAGTCTCGATGAAATATCTTTTGTGGCATTTTTTGAAGGATTGTTTCTGGGGGGATTTGAATTTGATGAATATAAAGACAAGAAATCAGCCTTTAAATACAAAATATATCTCGATTTACCTTTTACATCGCGCCAGGAATTAATTGAAAATGCATATAAAACTTGCTTTGTTGTAAATCAAATGCGTTATTTAGGTCAACAACCCGCAAATGTAATCAATCCTATGACATTATCGGAAGTTTGTAAGAATATTGCGGATTCTTACAATTTGAAATTCTCCGAATTGGATAACGAAGAATTGATGAAAATCGGTGCCAACGGAATCCTTGCTGTCGGAAACGGAAGCACTTCAAAGCCAAAAATGATCATATTGGAATACGTAGGAAATAAGACTCAAAACGCTAAAATCCTGGGTTTGGTCGGAAAAGCCATCACATTTGATACCGGAGGCTATTCAATTAAATCTGTCGATGGAATAAAGGATATGAAATATGACAAATTGGGGGGAATAACGGTATTAGGAACGATCATGGCAGCATCACTGCTTAATTTGCCAATCCATATAATTGCGGTTATTTGTGCTGCCGAAAATATGATTTCCGATCAAGCATTTCGACCGGATGACATTATTACTACTTTATCTGGAAAAACAATTGAAATCATAACCACGGATGCAGAAGGAAGATTGGTATTGGCAGATGGCATAACGCTCATTTCGAAAAATTTTAATCCGCCAACGATTATTGATTTCGCCACGCTGACTGGCGGAATCGTTACTGCCCTGGGAAATGTACGAGCAGGATTATTTTCTAATAACAAAGCATTAACTCAACAACTTTTTGCTGCCGGAGAAATCACAAACGAAAAACTTTGGGAAATGCCGCTGGATGATGAGTATTTTGAATTCATTAAAGGGGATTATGCTGATCTAAAGAATTCAGGTGGAAAAGAAGGTCATCCAATTATGGGAGGAATTTTTCTCAAACAGTTTGTTCCATCAGATATAGCTTGGGCACATATCGATATAGCCGGCACAGCAACCAATAAAGCATCTGATTCGATTAATCCCAAAGGAGCTAACGGATTCGGGATACGATTAATGATCAGTTTCATTCAAACATTATTGGAGAATGAATAAGTCTCGTAAAGTCGATTTGTTGTTGTATCGTTATTAACTAATCTGGTCTACTAATGCATTTTCAACCGCGTTCAGAGCTTCACCCAATTTATCAGGAAAGCTTCCTCCAGCTTGTGCCATATTGGGTCGGCCACCACCGCCACCACCAATAATTGGCGAGATTTTTTTGACAATATTTCCTGCGTGTATCCCGGTTTTAACCAGATCATCGGTTACTACAGCTAAAATTTGCGGTTTTTCATTAATAACTGTCCCTAAAACAATTACCCCGGACGAATACTTTTCTTTGAATTTATCTGTCAGGTTTCTAAGCGTGTCGATATCAGCTTCGCGAATTTCTTTGGTTAGTAAAACAAAATTCGAAATTGATTTAACATGATCCAATTCTTCAGCGAATTCCTGACTGACTAATAATTGGCGTAACCTGCCAATTTCCTTCTTCTCAATTTCTATTTCTCTTTGTAAATCAATCATTCGATCGACAATATTATCCAGTGGAACATTTAATTTTCCAATTAATGTTTTTATAATCAGGTTTTGATGATTATGGTATTCAAAGGCTTTTCTGCCGGTGATTGCCTCAATTCGTCTGATTCCCGATGCAACACTACCTTCACTAACAATTACAAAAGAACCAATATCGCCTGTTTCATCAACATGCGTTCCACCACATAATTCATAAGAAAATGGTGTTTCCTGACCAATCGTAATTGTTCTAACTGTTTCACCATATTTCTCTCCAAATAACGCCATAGCACCTTCAGCCATCGCAGTGGATAATGATTTCTCAACGATGGAAAGCGGGTAATTTTCTAAGATCGCCAAATTTACTTCTTTTTCAATTTCATTTAACTTGTCATGACTGATTGCTTCCGGATGTGTAAAATCAAAACGTAATCGATCCGGTGCAACCAGGGATCCTGCCTGCCTGGCATGATTTCCCAAAACTTTGTGTAGAATTGCATGCAATAAATGGGTAGCTGTGTGGTTTCTCATGATATCTTTGCGTCTCTCACGATCGACACTGGCAACAATAGAATCGTTGACTGAAAATTCTCCGTTTTTTACAATGCCAACATGCACAATGATACCTGCAGCAGGTTTACGCACGCTTGTTATCTCTATTGAATGATCACGCATATTTTCAATTGATATGGTTCCAGTGTCAGATACCTGCCCACCTGATTCAATATAGAAACATGTTTCAGGTAATAAAACTTCGACCTGATCACCTTTGTTAACATTTTGAACGGATATTCCGTCTTTAATTAATGCTAATATCGTGCTTTTCACTTCTGTAGAGCTATATGGGTCATATTTAACACCAGAAAAAGATATCTGTTTTTTGATTTGCAGATCTTCGAAAATTGACCTGTAAATATCAACATCATCTGCATCCATTGTTCCAAATGTTTTCCCAGCACCAGAATCAAGTCGGTGTTGGTCCATTGCAGTATGAAAACCAGGTTCATCTACCAAATAACCATTTTCTGAAGCAATATCTCGAGTGATTTCAAATGGTAAGCCATGTGTGGCGTATAAATCAAAAGCTACCTGTCCACTAATTTGATTGTTGTTATGAGATTTGAGATCCGCAAAAATCTCATCCAAATAATTTAGTCCGGATTCGAGTGTTTTAGCAAAACGCTCTTCTTCCCGGGTAATGTTATCCAAAATTGTTTTTTGGTTTTTCATCAATTCAGGATATGCTTCACTATAGTTTTCAATTACTGAATAAGCAATTCGTGCTAAAAATGGATCTTTAATTCCCAATTTTGCAGCAAATCGTACTGCTCGGCGAATGATCATCCTGCAAACGTAATTTCTACCTGTATTTCCAGGAACAACGCCATCACCAATTAAGAAAGTCGCAGCTCTGGCATGATCGGCGATTACACGATAAGGAGTAAAGTTGTTATTTACTTCTTCATCGGAATCTTCGGTTAACTGTTGGACCGTCTGAATCAAAGGGAATAATAAATCAGTCCGATAATTTGAATCCACATCCTGAAGGACAGAAACAATTCTCTCAAACCCCATCCCTGTGTCAACATGTGTCGCAGGAAGCGGTTCAAGTGTCTCTTCATTTATCCTGTTGTATTGAATAAAAACATTATTCCATAATTCTAAAAACCGCGTACAATCGCCATTCACACCACAGACATGTCCGGATACATGTTGCTTATCGCAAAAAGCAATACCACGATCGATGTGAATTTCAGAACATGGTCCACATGGACCAGTTTCTGCCATTTCCCAAAAATTTTCTTTCCGGCCAAAATACAAAATGTGTGACAAATCAATGCCTGGCTGAACATGCCAATATTGAGCAGCTTCTTCGTCGGTTGGAATTATTCCTTTTTCATCTTTAAAAACCGTTACCCATAATTTTGATTTTTCGATTCCCCAAACATCCGTCAATAATTCCCAAGCCCATTGAATTGCTTCTTTTTTATAATAATCACCAAAAGACCAATTACCTAACATTTCGAAAAATGTATGATGCCAATCATCTTTACCAACGTCTTCTAAGTCGTTGTGTTTTCCAGCTACACGCATACATTTTTGTGAGTTGACTGCTCTCGAATATCCTCGCTTGTCTGTTCCCAAAAACACATCTTTAAACTGAACCATGCCTGCATTTGTAAATAGCAGAGTTGCATCTCCGCCCGGAACTAATGATGAAGAAGCAACAACAGTATGTCCCTTTTCTTTAAAGAATTCAATAAATGTTTTACGAATTTGATTTCCTGAAAATTGCAATTTCATGCAGACTCCTGATATAAAAATGGGCAAAGTTGACTTTGCCCATGATTATAAGCTATCGAAGTTCAGCCTGCAATATTGTTATCTGGATATAACCATCTTAATAAGTTTCCCATTTTTATCAATCGTTACTCTGGCTATATGCATATATTTTGATCTATTTAATTGCACAGCATTTTGAAGAGTCATTACGTATTTATCATTGATCGTTTTAATATGGAGATCGGATGCGCCATGACCTTTATAATTTCGATCTATTCCTACTTGCATTTTATTTACTTTAACCATAGCATGATCGATTCCTGGCAAGTAAGGTTTCAGCACTGATTTTACCTGTAGGAGTGTTTCTTCGTTAATTTCCAATTTTTGATTACCAAACCCTTCGATATCGCATATCGTCTTAATTTTTGTGGGTTTTGAAATAATTTTCATGCGCTTGTTGTGAACATCTTTATTCTCATACATGAAAAATGGGTCCCCGTAGTAAATAAATTGAATTAAAGTCTTTTGATCCTCTCCATCTAAATATCCTTGACGATTTGTCATTTCCTGGACGAGACCAATTTTTGCTTGCATAAATGCATCACCAGCTAGACTGCCTTCCCGAATACTCTTCCAAAAAAGATTAGCTAACAAATCCGCTGCAATTAATGGCGCTGATATTGACCCGTAAGAAGTTGTGGTCGCTCCAATGAAAACCGGAACGCCAATGGAAAGATATTTCAAGCCTATAGATTCGCTTTCAACTTTATTTGACAAATGCCCGCCATAACAAGCTTCGGTAAATACAATTTTTGGATTTTTTCCATTCGGATTCAAATCTTCCGGTGCTAATGCAACCGGATAATCTACTCCTGGAGGATCCAGGAAATCACGTTGGCCATACCATTCTCCGCGATCTAATAGCCCATGAAGATTAAAATAAGCCAAATCGTGATTTACAAGATCACTTTGTTTTAAGAATTGTTTTTTTAATGCAGGTGAAATAAACAATTTTTTATTTTCACCAATTGGTTTAAATGCTGTGTAAGACGACGACTTCCAAACAGAAGCTGAGTAACCAATACTGGAAAAATTTAATGGTGTCATCATAGAATAAAAAGAGCGAAATATTCGATCCCACACCAACCGCATCGATTTTGGTTGGGAATGGTATTTGACGATATTGCGTAATTGTTGAATTAATAATCCTGCATCTGAGCCTTTTTCTCCAACAATGCGACCAACTGGCCAGTCTGGAACAAAGTAATTACTATCCAGATTTGAATATGGATTATCAGAAAGGATTTCATCATCAACATCATCTGTCGGGTTCGGTAGTCGATGAAATGGAACGATTTCATCTGCACCTACTATTAAAATTGAACCGATTCTTTCTCCTCTCTTCATTAAAACAGAATCTAATTCGTGAATGCAATTTTTTATCTTCCATGGATCTAATAATGCTAATTTTCCTGTGCCTAACTTTTCAGTGATTTCATCATCATCCGGTATAAAAACAATAGAATCCCATCCGGGTTTACTTTGAACCAATAATTGAATTTGTCGCAATAACTGGAAAACGACTTTATATGTGTTTTCTCCATATTGTTTAATTAGACCGGTTTTTGTTGACAAAATTACATAAACTGGGAATCTTCCATCTATTTTTGATCCTGCATCTTTACTTAATTTTTTCGCAATCCGTGAGAATTCCATTGAAACTTCACGTCCGGTATCGGATCGAATAAATGATTTTCTGCGTGATTTTGACGCATTTAAATCATATTCATCATATCCTGCCTCAAGATCACCTTCCGGTAATAAATTCAGACCTAAATCAAATGCGATTTCATGTGGAATTTGCATATCCAAGTCAACTTCCAGCTTATCTGGCCATAAGGGCAGAAATACATGGTGATTGCCCCACCATCTACGAGCAACTTGGCCGGTAGCGTCTTGTGAAACACATTCATGTAACAGATTGACAGCACGTTCCTCTTCACCCATTGCAAGTAATTCTTCAGCTAAAACCATTTTAAATTGGATCGCTTTTGGCCAATTCTTACTATACAACTCTGCCAATTTCTGAACTGTATTTGTATCCTGGTTTTGGTAAATCGTTTTTAAATGATAAACATTAATCAATGAATTATCTTGTTTTAGCGATAGGATTCGAAAGATCATTTGAGAAGCGGATTCAATTTGCTCCTGATCAATGGACTTTTTTACTGAATGTAAAGCCTGACTCCAGGTAGGTAAAAGCGTTTTTTGAAGTCCCTTTCCACCTAAAGCGTACCTACATGCCTGACAGAACTCCTTCTCGCTTGCGGATAAAGGCAATTCACTGTAGAGTTCATACGCCTCTAAAAACTCAGGGTCAATAAGGATTAGACTTCGAACTAACTCCATGGCTTGAACAGCATTTTTCTCGCACTTATAGAACTTTGCCAGGAATAATTTGACTCCTAAATCACCAGGAAAAGTGCCTAACCACTTCAGGGATGCTTGACGGCCGAAAACAAATTTCTTATGCGTTAATGCTGATTCGAGCATTTGAATCAAAGTGCCACGGCTAATCGATTTTCGTATATTTATTGCATTTGAAACCATATTATTTTGCCTCCAAAGGTGAATGGACAAAGTTCAATGCGATGACACCTGCTAATTGCCTGCGTATGTTCGAATCTTTTGGAGCGAAACTAGCTGCAATCTTCATCATTTTTTCAGCACCCTGATAATCCTTTACTTCTTTCATGATAAGACCAGCTTTGAAATAAGGGCGCGCATCATTTTCTTTTCTGTTGATCGCTTCCTGATATGCATCCAAAGCGTCCGGGAAGTTTTGCTGGTCGAAATAAATATCACCGATCTCGATACAAGGATCAATTATTGTGGGTGTGGCGATTGCTGCTTTGCTAAAGTACTCAATTGCTTGATCCAATTGCCCTTGCTTTTTTAAGATCTGACCTAACAACATCATTATCTCTGGTTGATCTGAATTTATTCTCATGGATTTCTTTGCATTTTCTTCTGCGGTCCGATAATCTTCAAGGTCGTTATAAAGAAGCGCTAATAATGAGAAGGCTTCCCAATCATTTGGATTATCAATACTCATTTGAGAGGCGACTTTCAATGCCTCTGGCAGATTTCCTAACTCTCGTTGGATCCAAACTTTATTGATTAGCAACTCATGATGGTTTGGATTAAAAGATAAAGCTTCTTCTATAATTCTTTCGGCATCCAAAAACTTCTTTTGGCTCTCATATATTGAGACCAATAATAAATACCCATCCACGAAATTCTTATCTTTTTGAATAACAGAATTTGCGATTTGCTTTGCCCGATCGATTTGTTTCATAGACAAGAAGATTTTTCCTTCAATAATTTTAATATTTAGATTTTCCGGATTAATATCCTTTGCTTCCTGAATTGATTGCAAAGCGGAATCATATTTTTCTCCAATGAAATATGCCATTGCTGTATAAAAATGGTACTCGAATTCATTGTTCAGCTCAGTTTTGTGTTGGTTCAATAATTTGAGAACATCATCTGACCGGCCATTACGAATTAACACATCTAAATATGGGAAAATGACATTTTGAATAGAGTCAGTTTCTTGTAGTATTTTTTCCCATTTTACAAAAGAGCCTTTCGAATCACCCATTTTTTCTAAAAGCAGTGCATTTTCAACCTTCCATAACTCTTCATCTGACCAGATTTCCAAAGCTTTTTCCGAGTAAAAAATTGCCTGTTCATAGTTTTTTAGATTAGCAAATGAAAGACTAAGCATCTCACTTATGATTGGATCAAAAGGAAATGTTTTTTCGAGGAATGTCTGCACGAACTTTTGGGGCTCTTTCAACCATAAATGTCTTGTATATGTATGAAAATCAATAAATGTCGACTTTTTATCCACCAGGTACTGTTCAACTTCTGATAATTGACCTAATTGTAAAAGTCGATCGATGAAAATGAATTTCAAAAATCCAGGAAAATCCTGATTTCTGACTGTCAACTGCAAATAATTCAAATCTACATTGTTTGTTAAATTAATTGCTTTTTCAAAATCTTTTAGAATGGATGATTTTCCCTGACTGGAAGAATTATTGAGTAACGAGTATTTCTGATTTTTATCATTCATCATTTTTTCAAGATTTTCCGAGCGATGTTTTTCCACTTTACTCGCTAAAAACATTGGATTAATCATTTCATAGCGTTCAATTAATAAAAGTTTATAAAATGATGTCTCCACAGAAGAAGCTTTATTAGTAGTCCAAAGGTTTAACAAATCTTCAGCAAAAGAAAATTCGTACAAGTCAATTGCATTCATGATTGCTAGCCGGAAAAATGTGTTTCTCCATACCTGATCAATCCAGGGTTTCATTTTTCCATTTACAGTAAGCAATGTTTCTGATAGTTCAGTTGGAAGAAATCGTAGAAAACCTTCGCGTGCTCCTATAAAATCGTTATCGTTAACTTTCATTGCGACGTCGACCATATTTACGAGCAGATTTTTTGATTCCATTTCATGATCAGAAATCTTTGTATTCTTTCCGAAGTGATCCAGAATCTGGTTTAATCCTTTTTGCAAAGAATATAAAATTTCATTGTTTTCAATGCTATTATCTAAATTGACTGATTCTAAATAATTTTTTGCAGTTTCAAAGTCATTCATTTGCAATGATACATCTGCGCCTAAAATCTTATACTCAGAAACATCAGGTTGTAGTTGAATTACTTGATTGATGCATTTTAAGCTTCTCTCAAATTCTTTTGAATTGATCGCCGCAACTGAAATCTTCGTAAGAATCATTTCTTCTTTTTCTAATCCAGAAATCCATTCTATAGGAACAAAGATTTCATGAGAATTCTTGAATTTAAGGTAATCTGATAATTTTCGTTTGGACTGGATTGCCTGTTCATATGCACTCAATGCCTGATTATTTTGACTTAATCCCACCAGGCTTTCTGCCTGAATTACATAAGTCGAAACAAAATTATAATTTTGAGTTATTAACCGTTGGGCATGATCCAGTGTTTCCTGCCATTTTTCGTTTAAATAACATAGGTAAATAAATTCAATCTGGTTTTCCAAAGATAATTGATGCAAATTGACCAAAGCCTTTTTGTATGCCAGGTATGATTTTTCGAAATTTGATAGTCGTAAATACGTTAACGTAATTTCCCGCAAAAATCCATAATCGCTGAGATCATGACTCATCAATGTATCCAAAGTAGCACCAGCACTTTGAATATTTCCTATTGAAACATATTCTTTTGCCAGACGAAGGCTAATTGCTTCATCATAATTACTTAATAAATTTGCATTTTCTAATGCTTTGATAACCTCTTCTGTCTCATTCACCTTTTTCATGAAATCAGAATACCAAACCAGGTTTCGGACATCAGTAGACCCGGCAAGATAAGCGTCTTTTGCAATTGTGATCCCATCTTCTTCCAGGTTCATATTCAATAAAGTTTCAGCTAAGGCATGCTTTATTCCTATATGAGCAGGATTTTTTGTGACAGCATCTTTCAACATGACTAAACCAATTTCATTCTCATGCAATGCGATTTTAGCCATCCCCATACCTGCAAAAATTCTCCAATTCCACTCATCTAGATCACTATTTGTTTTTATGGAATTAACAAGGTCAACATAAATTGAATGTGCTGCTTCAATTTCATTTACCACGTAGAAAACTTCAGCCAATAAGAGCTTTGCATAAGTATTTCTTGAACCATCAATTTTTACTATGTTTTGGAGCACTTTTTGAGCTGTCGCCAAGTAATCCAAAGGGATTGAATTTTTTTCTGTTAAAGTAAATTGGTTTTCATCATCATTCAATAAAGTTTTCGCGTAAAGTAACAGCCATTCACGTGAAGGTTTGTCTGCGTTTTGAATTGCATCTTTTAATGCTGCGATTCCTTGCTCTCGGTCATTATTATCCAAAGATCGTTTTGCATCCAGAAAAGCCAATTCTCCATGTGTGGGCCATTTCATGCGACCTTTTGTTAATGTACTATTTGCTTCTTCGAAATGCCCCAATTCTTTTAGTGAAATAACCATCGAAACATAGTAATCCGCATTTTCCGGGTTCAATGCAATCGCTTTTCGAAGGTATGGTAAAGCTTCTGTAAAATGGTTGTTCTTCAAACAAGATGAAGCTAAAGCAAAATGGATCTCATCCGAATCAGGTACTGCCAATACGGCAGATCTTAAAGTAGAAACCGTTTCTTCGAAATTCTCTTCTTTTTCATAAATCTCAGCTAAAGTCAACCATGCATCCGGCAAATCGGTACTTGTATTCAAAGATGCTAGTAAAGCGGTCTTTGCAGATTCATAATCTCCTTGTAGAAAAGAAATACGTCCTTGAATCGATAAAGTTTGTCCTGAATCAGCACCTGATGTGCTTAATTTTTCATAAAGACGAATTGCAGTTTCTAATTCTCCAGCATTGCATGCCGCAAATGCATACTTTACCCAATCACTTGAATCCAATTCATCCTGCTTTTCGGCTATTTCGTACTCGTCAAAAAGGGTTTCCCAATCTTTCTTCTGGGATAACAATTTGATGAGATTTTTCTGCACATTCTTATTCTGAGGTGAAACAACTCTGCTTACTTTATATTTCTCATACTGGTCTTCAGTATCCATGAAATCATTTATCGCGTCCAAAATTACCGGATTTATGTTCGCATTGTTTTTGGAAATATCCTCCAGGAACCGAACATATTTCTCAATGAGATTATTAAGGTCCAATTCTTTAAGACTGGAAATCAATTTTTGATGGTCAATCCTTTGAATTAATTCAATTTCGTCAATAGCCGGCCAGTTATTTTTTCGTTGATTAAGCCAAAATTCGAATTCGCGATTACCTAATTCTTTTGAACGAAGATTTTCACCTTTATTTTTCAAATCAATTAAAGAACTAAGTTTTAATAAAATGCCTTTGGGTTCATCTACATCTGATTTAAATTGGTTTAATTCAATATTATTTCCATAATTTGAGATAAGAATATCTTCAAAAAATGGATCCTTAGAATCAATAGAAATTAATCCCGGATCATTGTCAGATTCCAAACAAAGCAGGTCTATAAAGTCGTGAAGTTTTTTGGTAACATTCTTTGCCAAAACAAAATGGGCATGTGCTTGATTATTGGAGTTTTCTAATAGACTTTTATAACCCGATAAGACGTTTTCCTGAATTTGATCTTCGATATTTCGAAAAGATTTGAAAACATTCTTTTCATTTTCTAATTGAATTTTAAATGGTTGATGAAGCTCTTCAGAAATTTCATTGATCATAAACCCTAACTGAGTAGGGAATGACTGGTACCAACTAATTTGTTTTGTTGAACCACTCATTTCAACTAATCGTTTTATTGTGTTCGCTTTTTCTGATTTGGGCAGGAGCTGGATTGCAACGATATGATTGATTAATGAAATTGATAAATTGTCGTCAGGATCTGATGCAATACCAAATAATAGGTCATCATGATTTCCAAGAAAGCTATATAGAATCGCCAATGGTGTTCGCCAACAGGAAACAAATTGAGATCTTGATTCAAATTTCTGAATACCAAGATCATTTAATATCCCTTTCCAATTTTTCGTTTTTGAACCGCGTTCATATAGTGCTAAGGCCAACAGGGTTGCATCTTCTAGGCTATGTGTTGAATTTGAATTGATACGAGAATTTTCGAATAAAGAAATTGCCTTCTTCAGGTAAAGTTTATCGCGAATAGGCTTAGATAAAATATCCAGAGATAATCCGGCTTCAATTAGACAAATTTTACCTAATGTCCAATTTTCGACACTAAACCCCAACTCATCAGTGATTTTTTTTATTAATGGAAGATTTGTAAATGAAGTCCAAATGATTGGATCGAGTTTAATCGATTCGAACAAATCCTTTTGATCATTAATGGAAATATTTTTGTCAAGAAATTGGAAAAAACCAGTGGATTTCATTGGAACTCCATATCTTTCTATTATGAGAATTGAATCAGAAGGTAAATAGAACTACCCATTACAAGCGCACCGATAACAACCAAAAATACACCTATTCCGGCAGAGGTTTGAACAAGTTGGTTAAGAGATTCGATTAATACTGACGCATTTCCTACCAGACCCGCCATTTCTTCAGCAATCCCCTTCTGAACAATTTTTTTGGTCTCATTAGCAATCTTGTTAATGCCAACACCCAGTACACGCGAAACCAAAACGTACATACCGATAAAAAACGTAATGGCACCTACCCCCAATAAAACCAGGCCTATTTTGAAAAACAATTCTGATGAAACCATAAAAAAACCTCCTGAATTTCTGATTCAAGAGGTAAGATGCAACTTCTATGCCAGGTGAGGTATTTTACTTCTTGGTTACATGCATTGGGAGATGTTCCAAATCAAGTACTCCGGTATCACAAAACATCATTGAAAATTCTATTGCGTGACTTAATTCGCGAATATTTCCTGGCCAATTGTAGTCGATCAACGCCTGCATCGCCCGAGGAGTGATGTCTTCAACATTAACTCCCATTTTTGGATTCTTTGTTTTTACAAAAAATCCAACCAGTTCAGGGATATCTTCTTTTCTTTCTCTCAAAGGAGGAATAAATAAATCCACTACCCGCAAACGATAATATAAATCCTCCCGGAACTCATGCTTTTCGATTAAGTTTGGTAAATTACGATTGGAAGCAGCCACTACTTGTACATCCACATTTACTTCCAAATTACCGCCAACCCTACGAAATGATTGTGATTCAATTGCTCTAAGTAATTTAGCCTGCATATCCAATGGCATGGATGATATTTCATCCAGAAAAAGGATACCTCCATCGGCTGTTTCCATCAATCCATGTTTTCGTTTATCAGCACTGGTAAAAGAATGTGCTTCGTGTCCAAATAATTCCGATTCGAGCATTGTACTTTGAATTGCTGCACAATTTATGGCTACATACATTTTATTTGATCGATTACCATTATTGAAAATATATTGTGCAAGTATGTCTTTGCCAACACCTGTCTCACCTGTAATTAATACAGGTGAACCCATCATTGAAGCCCGTTGGGCATAACTAAATATTTCTTTCATTTTCGGGCTTTGGCTGGGAACGAATTGAAAATTATTTTTCTGTGTCGTTCTAAACATTGACAGTTCACGACGCATGGCAATCAATTCGACTGCACGTTTAATGGATAATTCCAATCGGTCAAGTTTTATTGGCTTAATAAGGAAATCCAATGCGCCATTCTTCATCGCATCAACGGCAATTTCTATATCCGGGAAACCAGTGATTAATATGATCGGTGGGCGGGAAGTCATTGTTGCAGTTTCATACAATAAATTCGGTCCAAAACCATCCGGCAATTGAACGTCTAATAATACAAGATCAGCATTGCCTTTGTTTAATTGGTCTCTTGCATCGGCTAATGTTCCTACCCCATTGACATCATATCCCAAAGGAGTAAGGAAGGCTTCCAAGGCAGTTCGTGCATTTTCTTCATCTTCGACGACCAATATTGTTATACCCATTTAGATTTCTCCCTGTTTTACTGGTAAATATACAGTAAAAATTGTACCACCACCAGGATATGATTCGACAGAAATATTTCCACGATGTGCTGTTACTATTCGTTTACTGATTGCCAATCCTAATCCTGTCCCGGTTTTCTTGGTTGTTACAAAAGGTTCAAAAATATGTCCACTTACTTCTTCTGGAATACCCGGACCACTGTCAATAATTTTAATTTCTATTTGAGGATGGTTCGAAATTGTTTGAACTTCTTTTAATTGCACTGCCAATGTTCCATTTTCCTGGTTTGACATTGCTTCAACTGCATTTCCGATTAAATTAATAAAAACCTGCTCTAATAATCTTGGATCTGCAGATATTTGTGCAAGTGTTTCAGGTTTTTGAACAAATTCTGTGACTCCAACACGTGCCATCCTGGGTTTCCAACGATCCACAACGCGTTGCACTAATCTACCTATATCAACACTTTCAAATTTTGCATCAAAGGGCTTTGAATAAGAGAGAATCGCCTCCATTTGATGGGTTAAACGCTCACAATCCTGGACCATCCGGTCTGCCATTTCTTTGTTCTTTAGATCATCGACAAATGAACGGGAAAGCACTTGTAAACCCATGGATATATTGTTGATTGGATTGCGTACTTCATGCGCAAAGACTGCAATAAATTCCCCTAAAATGGCATGTGTTTCTAATTGCTGTGCACGAATGCGAATCTCTTCATTTTCGCTGACATCTCGTAAATACAAAAGAATTGCATTTAATTCATTATCTTTTACGACCGGAACGATTCTTAACTCGACAGGAATTGAATCCCCATTTCGCCGATGAATTTGAACAATCCCAAGTCTTTGAAGCAAGTATTCATCTCTGGCAGATTCCAGTAACGGCATCAGATTATCCGGTCCTATCAGGATATTTTCGATTGGATGACCAACGACTTCTTTCATCTGATAGCCGAGCATTAATTCAGAACTTGGATTCATTAACCAAATACTTAGATCTGTATTTAAAACCAGAATTCCATCCACAACTTGATTCATAATCTCCGATTGAACGTTCAATTGCCAAACATCTCTTTGCAATTTTTTTCTCAGTTCCGAGACAAGAATAAAGTACTGTAAAAGTGACGAAAGCGCAGAACTAAATATCTCCATAATGGATTGGATAAATTTTGGTGGTTGATTCCGATGATGACCAATAACTAATAACCCAGATGCGCTTTTCCCGGGACCCATTGATGATGTTGCCACATAAGTAAGACCTAAAATCCTCGCAGTCTTCTGAATCTCAGAATTCATTCTTTGTCCAGGTGACCAAACTGAGGAAGCAACATCCAGGCGTAAATCGTTTGAAGGAATTACCGAAGGGAAAACACATTCCGGACCGATAAATGTTGTTAATTCAAGCTCAGGGAAGTCACTACTTGCCTGATAAATACACACATGTGCAGTCTCAAAAAAAGTTCCAATGGTAGAAACAGCTTCCTGAAAAGCCGTTTCCAATGAATCATATTCGATTAATCGTAATAATTTTTGTGTCGTACGGAACAAATCTTCTTGCCAACTGAATTGTTGTTCCAGGTACTGTTGCTCAGAGACAAAAACAAATGCTGAAATACCCGCCTGCTCATCCAGCGCATAACGCCAAACAAATACCGGTGAAATATTGCGATTTCTTTTAATTAATTCAGTTTGGCAATTTTCACCTGGTGAAATACTTTTTACTTTCTCTATATCGATAATAGAGGAAAAAGAATTTTTTGATATTTCAGTAGGCGAATAGGCAGTAACTTTGCTAAACTCAACGTTAGAATAGATTATTTGGTCATTTACAAGATCAACGATTATTGCCGGATCCTGAATTATATTTAACAAATTTCGGTAAACCGTAGAATTATCTTCTTGAGGTTTACCGACTATGATCTTTCTTAACCAATTTGAATTATTCGAATTCATTCTCTCCTATGCGGACTGGCGCAGGTGTGCTGGTAAAATGCCCTCCATTGCCCGATATTTTGCAACAGTTCGTCTTGCTACTTGAATTCCTCTTTCAATTAATTTTATCTGAATTTCCGTATCACTAAGTGGTTTTGATTCCAAAGAAATTATTTCACGAAGAATTGTTCTTGCAGATAAACTTCGGTCAAAAAGCGATGCCATTGGGACAATTCTTTTGTTAGGTAATTGTACTGATTTTCCTGAAACTGCGCGAGAAATCGTGGACTCGTGAACACCTAATTCCTCTGCTAAAGTAGCTCTCGTAATAGGCTCGAGATATTTTTCTCCCTTTGTCAAATAGGATTTTTGAATCACGACCAATCTTTGCATGAGTCGTTGCATTGTATGATTTCTTTGTTGAAGGCATTTTACAAATAAGGAGGCTTTATCCATGTCTTGCCGCATAGCATCTTTCGATTCACCGTCAGTTTGTTTGATTGCCTTTTTGTACAAAGGACTCACCTGTAATGTGCCACCAATTGGCATTATGATTTCGACAACCATTTGTGATTTTGGATCATCATTCAGAAAACCAATGATTACGTCAGGTTGGTGGTATACGGTTGTTTCAGGTGTGGAAGGATTCCGGACATTCCCCCAATGCGATCTACCGGGAAATGGATTTAAATTTTCACTAATAAATTCTGCAATTTTTTCAACTCTTTGTCCACTTATTCCAATACTCTTTGCGATTTCATTATATTGCCGGCGACTAAGTAAATCCAAATAATTTTCTACAATTTCGTATGCAAAATCAGGAACATTATTGGCTTCTGCCAGGACATCTAATTGTATTTTCATTGCCTGTTTCGGATCTACAGATCCAACACCGATAGGTTCAGCTAATTGTATGATCTTTTGAACTTCTTCGACTGCACTTAATGGTAGATGGAAAAATCTGGCTACATCGGGTAAAGAAATAGTCAAAAATCCATCGTCATCAAGATTAGTCAATAAGTGAACAGCGATGAGCTGCTGATTTTTATTTAATTCAGTAGCTATTTGTCTTAAAACATAGGTAGATAAATCTTCCGTAACAGGAGAGATTGGTTCATCAGGATAATCCTGGTCAGAGTAATCTCTTTTGGGATAAAAATCATCAACGGGGGAAACATAAACAACAGGTTCCTGAGAATCAGCGTTTACTGGTCGGGAACACAAAGGACATGACCCTTCCGGAGGAAGCGCTTTGTTACAATTAGGGCATCTTCTTTCCTCGACAATTTCGAGTGCGGGGTTTGATGATAATTCCGAGTCAATTTGTTGCCTTAGTTCGAAAGCAGACAGACTCAGTAAAGTCATTGTCTGTGCTAAATGGGCTGTCGCCTGATGTTGTTTTTGAACCTGATATTGGAACATATGATCACCCTCGCTTGTCTAGTATAACTAACTACACTTATTGTTGCAAGTTATATGCCAGGGGAATTTTCACGGTAAAATTTACCTTGATATGGAAAATAATCTGGAAGTAAATGTAATTGGTGCAGGATTGGCAGGAAGTGAAGCAGCCTGGCAATTGGCTATTCGTGGAATTTCTGTAAATCTGTATGAAATGAGACCTAAAGTAAAAAC
>CAZPIM010000002.1:91151-94872 GCA_964586385.1 uncultured Anaerolineaceae bacterium | reverse complement strand
TCCGGTCCATTAACATCACCAAAATTGTCTGATCAAATTGCGCAAATTTCAGGAACAAAAAATTTATTTTTTTTTGATGCAATTGCGCCAATTGTAGATATCGAAAATATAGATTTTTCCATAGCATTCAAAGGGTCAAGATATTCCAGAGGAGTAAATGAGGAAGGGGACTATATAAATTGCCCATTTACAAAAGAAGAGTATCTGGATTTTGTAAATGAATTGGCACACGCAAAAACAATCGAATTAAAACCTTTTGAAAAGGAAATAGTAAGTGGTGTTAAGGCAGGCGCGGATCAATTTTTCGAAGGTTGCCTACCGATAGAAATAATGGCAAGACGGGGTGAAATGGCCCTTGCTTTTGGACCTTTACGATCTATTGGAATTCGAGACCATAGAAAAAACGGTCGCCCATTCGCAATTCTACAATTAAGACAGGATAATCTTGCTGGCACTCTGTACAATATGGTTGGATTTCAGACAAATTTAACCTTTTCTGAACAGAAAAGAGTTTTTTCAAAAATTCCAGGTCTTGAAAAAGCCACTTTTTCCAGATTTGGACAAATGCATCGTAATACGTTCATTGCTTCACCAAAACTACTTCTTCCAACTTTACAATTTGCTACACGAAATGATTTGTTTTTTGCCGGCCAAATAACTGGTGTTGAAGGCTATGTCGGTAATATCGCGACAGGTCTGATTGCAGCTTTGAATATGGTAAATCTACTTAATAATAAAAATTTGGTAGAGATTCCAAACGTTACAATGATCGGTGCATTGCTTCATTACATCACGCATGCGAATTTAATCGATTTCCAACCAATGAAAGCAAATTTTGGTATTATTCCACCACTGGATGAAAAAATTAAGGATAAATTTGAACGATATCAAGCCTATTCAGAACGTGCATTAAAATCATTGCAAGAATTTTCGAAGGATAATTGGAACTATGAATAAGAAAATATATTTATTATTTATTTCGATCATTACCCTTTCAGTGTTAGCTTTCCTTCTATTTTCCAACAAGAGAAATCAATTTAATGGCGAAAAAGCATTAGCATTTGTCAATGATCAAGTGAAATTTGGTTTTAGAACACCAGGAAGTGAAGCACATGCCCGGACAATTGATTATATTAGGACAAATTTGGAGAGTAATGAGTGGAATGTTGAAATTCAGCAAGAAACATTAGAAAACGGATACACAATTCAAAACATTATTGGAAAACGAGAAATAAACTCTGGGTCATGGATTATATTGGCAGCACATTACGACTCAAGATTTGTAGCCGACCAGGATCCTGACCCAGGTAAAAGAACGCTTCCAGTACCCGGAGCTAACGATGGCGCTTCCGGCGTAGGGGTCTTACTCGAATTATCAAGAGTAATCCCTAAAAATTTAAATAAAAACGTATGGCTGGTCTTTTTTGATGCCGAAGACCAGGGAAATATTGAAAACTGGGATTGGATATTAGGTTCAAGGAGTTTTGTCAGTCAACTAGAAGGAAAACCAGATAAAGTTGTCATTATCGATATGATTGGTGATGCTGATTTAAATCTTTATTATGAACACAACTCAGACACTGCGTTAAGCGAAGAAATTTGGAACGTAGCAAATAATAATGGTTTCGGGGATTCCTTTATTCCCAAATACAAATTTCGAATTTTGGATGATCATATTCCGTTTGTTGAAGCTGGAATTCAAGCAATTGACATCATCGATTTTGATTATCCATATTGGCACACGCAAAACGATACGATCGATAAAATATCAGCCAACAGTCTTAATGCTGTTGGAAAAACATTATTGGAATGGTTATTAATTCCATAAAACATTGGAAATTTTTAATCAATTAGAATAAACTAACAAATATGCAGTCAAACGAAATTCTCGTTAAATTAAAACCAATCTGGATAAAAAGAATCTCACTGACAATGGCGCGGGGTTCCGCTTTAAAAGATGATCTTATTGAACAATTAGTTCAATTCTTTGATCAGTTACAGGTTTCTGTCGAAACTGGTGATCCAGAGTGGTTTAATCCTCTCCTACAAAAATGGTCAAAAACATTAACCCAAACAGATCTGGAAGGGGATCAAAATTCTTTGACACGTATTGTTAAAGAATTGATTATCATCACACAATCAATTTGTCTTGAAAATCTAAGTCCAGAAGAATCGGTGATTATTTTAAACAGCATTCTACCGATTTTTGCATATGTTTTTGAGAAAACATCATTCTATGAAACAACAGCGAAAATCGAATATTTAAGAAAAGAAATTGCAGATATGCAAATTTCCATTGAAAAAACTAATCGCAGCAAAAGTGGTTTTATCACAATTGCAGCACATGAATTAAAAACTCCTCTGACAATTATCGAGGGGTATTCTGCTATGCTCGCAGAAATTCTAAAAAAAGGATCGGATTTCGAAAGTTACGCTTTGCTCATTGAAGGAATACAAAAAGGGACCTTCCGGCTAAAAAGCCTCATAGATGATATGATTGATGTCTCATTAGTTGACAATAATCTCCTCGAACTCAACTTTCAACCTTATTGGTTAAATCGTATTATTGAAACCACTGTGCTAGAAAGTATTGGTTCCCTCAATGAAAGAAATCAAAATTTAGACATTGTAGAATTTGATGGATTCAAAGAAATTAATTATGGAGATCCGGAGCGGATATTACAGGTTTTTAGAAATATCCTATCAAATGCAATAAAATTTACTCCTGATGGCGGTAAGATTACGATAACAGGTCGAAAATTACCTGGTTTCATTGAAACTTCCATAAGTGACACTGGTATTGGTATCGATCTTGAAGATCAGAGAATTATTTTTGAAAAATTTTCACCAATCGGAGATGCCTCATTACACTCGAGCGGTAAAACCAAGTTTAAAGGTGGTGGACCCGGACTAGGCCTCCACATTGCAAAGGGAATAGTCGATTCACACGGAGGAACTATTTGGGCGGATTCCAGTGGATATGACGAAAAAAATTGTCCTGGAACGACTGTACATATCTTATTTCCAATATTAGATGAGACTGTTTACAAAAAGAAGGATATCCGCAAATAATGACCATTAATGATCAAAAGAAACAACCATTTTTTATACCATCAGTTAGGATTTCATCATTTAAACCATATTTTTTTGCATCACTAGCAAAAAGAATTTCTTCCTTACAAAATGAAGGCAAGGATGTAATCCGAATTGATATGGGTTCACCTGACCTTCCACCTGAAAAATTCATTATCGATAAAATGGTAGAGAAAGTTTATCAACCAAACAATCATGGCTATACTCCAATGGGAGGTGGACCTGAATATCGCGAAGCAATTTCCAAATATTACAAAAATCGGTTTGGTGTCCAAATTGATCCGGTAACTGAAGCGATCGGTCTAATTGGATCTAAAGAAGGCTTATTTCACCTGGCCCAAATCATTATCAATCCAGGTGATATTGCTCTCGTTCCGGATCCGGGTTACCCGGTTTATTCAGCCGGTACAAAAATTGCGGGAGGAGAAATTTTCCGCATGCCTTTATTGAAAGAGAACAAATTTCTCCCCGATTTAAGCAAGATACCTGTAGAAATTGCCAAAAAAGCAAAACTGATCTGGATTAATTACCCGAATAATCCCACCGGCGCAATCGCAACGAAAGAATTTTTCTCCGACTTAATTGAATTTGCAACCAGAAATGAAATAATCATTGCACATGATGCTCC
>CAZPIM010000002.1:57500-91051 GCA_964586385.1 uncultured Anaerolineaceae bacterium | reverse complement strand
ATAGAACGCATTATTCATTGGAAAATGGTTTAGGAAAATGTCAAAGAAAAATCCTGAACCTACGAATTTAAAAAAAGAAAAAGCATTTTTGGTAGGAGTTGATATTTATCATCAAGCATCCTTTCTATCATTTGAAGAATCGCTTGAGGAACTTTCTCTCCTTGCTGAAACAGCAGGATTGGATGTAGTTGGACAAACTACCCAAAGTCTTTCCAAACCTTATCCGGATACGTACATTGGAAGCGGAAAGGTTGAAGAAATACGAACCCTGGTGTACGAAATCTCAGCTGATGTGATCATATTCGACAATGAATTATCACCACGGCATCAAAGGGAATTAGAAGAACGCTTCAAAGATGAAGTTCGTGTGATTGACCGCACTGCATTAATACTTGATATTTTTGCCCAACACGCAAATACAAGAGAAGGTATTCTACAAGTAGAATTGGCACAATATGAATATAGATTACCAAGGCTGACAAGAGCCTGGACTCATCTTGCAAGGCAAGCAGGTGGGGGTGCAGGACGTACAGGGAGTGTTGGAGGTGTAGGTTTAAGAGGTCCGGGTGAAACACAATTGGAAGTAGATCGCAGAGAGATCAGAAAAAAAATCACCACTTTAAAAAGCGAAATTGAAAAAATCAGATCACACCGCAAACGATACCGTGCTCAAAGAAAACGATCTCAAATACCTACAGTTGCATTAGTAGGATATACCAATGCTGGTAAATCTACATTATTAAATTCAATAACTGCAGCGAATGTCTTCGTAGCAAATCAGCTTTTTGCCACGCTGGATCCGACAACCCGAAAAGTAAAACTTCCGGAAGGGCATTTCTGCCTATTTACCGATACCGTCGGATTCATTCAGAAACTCCCTACCCAATTAGTAGCTGCGTTTCGAGCCACGTTGGAAGAAATAACTGAAGCAGATTTATTATTGAATATTATTGATATTTCTCATCCAGGTGCACAAGCTCAATCGGAATCAGTTATTTCAACATTATCTGATCTCGGAGCGGACGAAATACCCATCATCACCGTATTTAATAAAATCGATAAAATATCTGAAAATGGGAATTTCCTTTTATCCCAGGAAAATGAAAGCAATTTAGTCTCAATATCCGCATTAAAAGGAAGCGGAATAGAAACATTATTAGACAGAATTGAAAAGGAACTTTTTTTCAATTTTATTCCGATAACGGTCAAAATTCCATTTCAGAATGGGAATCTAATCTCTTTACTGCATGAGCAAGGAAAAATTGAAGAAATTCATCATCAGGAAGATGGTGCATTCGTCCAGGGTCGTGTGCCTGTAAGATTTCTATCACTATTTGAGCCATTTTTTATCATTCCTCCCTCAGAAAATCAACTTGATGAATCAGACATTTCTGGTCTGGAGGAGAATTTATCCAATGAAGAGTAAATTGGCAATTATTTTAGATAATATGTCAAACTATCTTTCGAAAAGAAAAGGACTTTTACCTTTGTTAGGTCTTAGCTTGATTGTTTTGAACTTATTATTTTCATTGTTTATGACCAACTGGTTTAGTCAAACTAATTTTCTTTTACATTTTGGAATAATAATCGCCATTTTGGGATTTATGCTGGCTTGGGCATTATAAAATATATTTTTTTTGTTTAGCATCTCATGTGAAACATAAAAAAGCACCTCCTGACTTATATCACTCAGGTAGTGCTTTATGTTTATATCAATTTTTTCTTTATTTTTAGTTCAAGTCAAATTTAATAATTAGCTTTTCTTTTCTTTTTCGACGTGAATTACTTCGCGTCCCTGATATTGTCCGCAGTTTGGACATACTGTGTGGGGAAGGCGCATTTCACCACAATTACTGCATTGAACAATATTTGCAGTTTGAAGAGCGTCATGTGAACGTCTGCGATCGCGACGACCTTTTGATAATTTCCTTTTTGGTAATGGACCCATTTCTTACTCCTATCTGAATATCTCTCAGTTTATTTTAAATTTATTAAGCCAGCAAATTATAATAGCTTGGTTTTTATCCGTCAAGCAATAAATAGGGATTATCAATAATCGATTTTGTAAAAAAAATTATTATATTTGGGATAGGATCTTACCACAAACCTTCATTACAAATGACATGGTTTAGTTCCAACCACCTATCTCATACTTTTCTCTTTCCAAGTTCCCTACTCATAATAATTCAAAGGGAGTATAATCCCTCCGTTATTATGAAAAAAATCCATGGAAGTAGGATTGGAGGGTTTTTATCCAATGAAGAGACGTTACACCAACTTAATCCTGATCATCGTTTTATTAGCCGCAGTGATCTGGGTTGATCTCCCATCCACCACAAAAATCCCATTTACTGAGAAAACGATCGCAACAGTGCTTGGTTTGGATCTTCGTGGTGGTATGCAAGTTATCTTAAAAGCTGAGATTCCTGAAGGCACTCAAGTCGCTTCAGACTCTCTTCAAATTGCAAAACAAATTCTTGAAAACCGATCCAATGGATTAGGCGTAAGCGAAGTTGTTTTTCAAGTTGCTGGAACAGATCGTATTGTCGGTGAATTTCCAGGTGCAACAAATGCTGATGAAGTCATTAATTCAATTAAGCAAACTGGAGTTCTGGAATTTGTGGATTTAGGCGATAACCTGTGGGGATTTGTTGCTGGTGAAGAAATTGCCACTGATTTCACATCTCCAACTAAGGTAGAAAGCGTACCTGTTCCCGGTTCTTCATCTTCAGTTGCAGCAAATAATAAATCAACTGATACCGGTGAAGCACCAGTTTTCCATACAATTATGACTGGTACAGATCTTTCCGCAGTAGTCGTTGATAGTCCAATCGCAGGAACATATCAAATTAACTTCGAATTGACGGATAACGGGGCTGGTGTATTTGGAGCTTTTACTACTGCTAATGTCGGAAAAACACTTGCAATTGTTTTAGACAACCGGGTTATATCAGCACCAAGCATCAATTCTGCAATAACCGAAGGAAGTGGAACAATTCAAGGCACATTTACCTATGATGAAGCGAATGCTCTTGCGGTCCAACTCCGATATGGTTCACTCCCGATACCACTTACTGTTGAACAAATCCGAATTATTGGTCCAACATTAGGCCAGGATTCCTTAAGTAAAAGTTTGATAGCTGGGTTAGTTGGACTCCTTCTCGTCGCAGCATTTATGATTATCTTCTATAGAATTCCAGGCGTAACTGCAGTGTTATCAATCTTCATTTATGCTTTGATTACATTTGCGCTCTTTAGATTAATTCCTGTAACACTTACGCTTCCCGGTATTGCTGGTTTGATTTTATCGACTGGAAGCGCATTGGATGCGAATATTCTTATTTTTGAACGACTTAAAGAAGAATTACGCAATGGCAGAACGCTTTCGCAAGCATTTGATTTGAGCTGGAAAAGAGCCTGGCCATCCATTCGCGATTCTAACATTGCTACAATCATCACCAGTCTCATTTTGTTTTGGTTTGGATCCACATTTGGAGCAAGTTTTGTAAAGGGCTTTGCCATTACACTTGCATTAGGTGTTGCGGTCAGTTTATTTTCCGCTATTGTGGTTACACGCACATTTTTGGCAATCGCGCTCGACCTCATAAAACATCCTGAAAACCATCTCAAATGGTTTGGTATATAAAGAGGTAGGCTATTATGAATATTTTAGGAAAACGCTACATCTTTTTTGCACTATCAATTATTTTTATCCTGATCGGAATGGTCGTCTTAGCAATTGATGGTCTTCCTTTGGCAGTAGATTTTAAAGGTGGTTCTTTATTGGAACTTCAGTTCCCAACAACCACATTACCTTCAACAGAACAAGTAAAAGAAATCTATGACCATTATGAATTCAATGAAGTTACAGTTCAAACTGCAGTAGATTCGGATAATAATCGCACGATCCTCGTAATTCGTTCTCCCTTTATGGATGAAGTACAAAAAGCAGGAATTACAACAGAATTACAACAAACCGTCAGCGCACCTTCGGTTACAGTCAATAAATTTGAAAGTGTTGGCCCTGTTATTGCCCAACAAGTAACTCAAAGAGCTGCATTGGCAGTTGCAATCGCTGCTTTAGCTGTGGTAATTTACATCACATTTGCATTTCGAGGTATTCCCCACGCATTCCGCTACGGTATCTGTGGAATTACAGCAATGTTACATGATGTGCTTATTGTGATCAGTTTAGCTGCAATAGGTGGAAAACTCTTTGGTTGGCAGGTCGACTCAATGTTTCTCACTGCCCTACTTACGGTGATTGGTTTTTCTGTTCAGGATAAAATTGTCGTTTTTGACCGCATTCGCGAAAATAGTGTCATTTTCCGAAAATTGGATTTTGAAAAACTGGTTAACCACTCGATTGTACAGACACTTCAGCGTTCGATCAATACACAATTAATGACCGTCGAGTTTATGCTATTAGCACTGGCTTTATTTGGCGGTGTAACTTTACGTGAATTTGCTGTATTGTTGTTAGCCGGGCTTTTTAGCGGTACGTATTCATCCATTTTTATTGCTGCTCCAATTCTTGTTGTCTGGGAGAAAAAAGAATGGAAGAATTGGTTCAAAAAAGCTGATGCCCCAGCAGTATAAATGATGTTTGAGAAATAAAGTACTACCGTCATACAATTTACATAACAATGACTATTGGTGACCAACAAAGATTTTGCGATAATAATGCAAAGTCTTTGTTTTTTTACGCTAAACAATAATATTTTCAGGAGTTTAAATGAGAAAAGAAGTTGTTTTAATTACTGGAGCGAATGGTGAAATTGGTCATGGACTAATATCCCATTTATCTGAGATTGATAAGATACATATCCTCGCATTGGATGTGATGCCCATCGATGATGATCTAAAACCAAAATGTGAACGATTTATTCAGGGTGATATTCTTGACAACATGCTATTGGGCAGATTGGTGGCAGAATATGAAATTAGAGCTATTTACCACCTGGCTTCCATATTATCAACAAAGGCAGAATACAACCCGGAAACCGCGCATAAAGTAAATGTCGAAGGAACATTAAATTTATTGCGTTTGGCGGTTGAACAAGCCGGCTGGCAGGGAAAACCTGTGAAATTCTTGTACCCAAGTTCGATTGCTTCTTACGGCTTACCAAATTTAGATATGAAAAACAAAGCCGGAAAAGTAAAAGAAGAGGAATGGTGCAACCCTACCACTATGTATGGTTGTAACAAGCTTTATTGTGAACATCTTGGTCGTTACTATACGAAATATTATCGTCAACTTGCAGCAGAAGGGTCCCAAAGTGGTATCGATTTTCGGTCAATTCGCTTTCCCGGGTTAATTTCTGCAGTAACAACACCGACTGGTGGGACAAGTGATTATGGTCCGGAAATGTTACATCACGCCGCCATGGGTATCCCTTATAAATGTTTTGTCAGACCTGACGCCCGGCTACCCTTTATGGTGATGCCTGATGCAATAAAAGCCTTACTGACTCTCGAAAGTGCCCCGAAAGAATCATTGACTAAATTGGTTTATAACGTCACCAGTTTCAATCCTTCTGCACAGGAATTTTATGAAATTGTATTAGCCGCTTTTCCGAAGGCTCAAATCTCATTTGAACCGGATCATGCCAGGCAGGGCATCGTTGATTCCTGGCCTGCAGATGTCGATGACGAAGCAGCAAAAAAGGATTGGGGTTGGGCTCCGGAATACGATCAACAAAAAGCATTTTTGGATTATTTGATACCTGCAGTTAAGAACCGGTACGAATAATTAATCCTTCGTTTTATTTCATAAAATGTTTATAAAAATCTTATGATTTTGATTTATGATTCATAATTGAAAATTTTTATTCCTGGAGGTTTGAGATGTCAGTAGAAAATTCCACTTCAACTCATCAATTTAAAGCAGAAACGAAACAATTACTTAATATACTCATTCATTCTCTTTACACAGAAAAAGACATCTTCTTAAGAGAACTCATTTCAAATGCATCAGACGCTTTATCGCGTTTAAATTTCTTGTCGCTAACAACTAAAGACTTTCTTGAACCTGAGTTATCCTCAAAAATAACAATTTCGATTGATAAAGAAAAGAATACCTTAACAATTTCAGATACTGGTATTGGAATGAATCAAACTGAAATGGTTGAGAATCTCGGGACAATTGCTCATTCAGGCGCGAAAGCATTTTTAGAAGCTGCGGAAAATTCCAAAGATACAGATCTTTCAAATATCATTGGGCAATTTGGGGTCGGGTTTTATTCAGCTTTCATGGTCGCAGATCGAATTGAAGTAATTTCGAGATCTTACAGACCAAGTGATCAACCGGCTAAATGGATTTCAGATGGAAGTGATGATTATTTCATTTCTGAAGGAACAAAATCCAATCGGGGGACAGATGTTATTTTACATTTAAAAGAAGATGCAAAAGTATACCTTGAAGATTATCGGATACGCCAAATTATTAAACGGCATTCAGATTATATTTCATATCCGATTTATTTTAATCAATCTGAAGAACAACTCAATCGTCAAACTGCCTTATGGAGACAACAACCTCACCAACTTAAAGCCGAGGATTACAACGAGTTCTATAAGCAATTCACTTTTGATTTCAAAGATCCTTTAACGCATTTGCACTTGACAATTGATGCACCTGTGCAATTATTTGCCCTACTTTATATATCTTCATCTCCTGAACCCAATATTTTTTCTGAGAGAAAAGATTATGGTCTTAAGTTGTATGCTAGAAAAGTATTAATTCAGGAATTTACACGGGACTTATTGCCGGAATTTCTTCGATTTGTACAAGGGGTAGTTGATTCGGAAGATATTCCGATTAATGTTTCTCGTGAAGCATTTCAATCAACAAAAACAATCAATCAATTAAAAACAATAATCACGGCAAAAATATTTGATCATTTAGCAAATATTAGTAAAAAAGAACCGGAAAAATATGAAGAATTTTGGAAAGAATATGGAATATTCCTGAAAGAAGGCATTGCTATAGGTCCGGAGTACACAGACCAAATCATTCCACTGATACGTTTTAATTCTTTGGAAAATGAAAATAAATGGTCGTCCTTTCAACAATATAAAGAATCTTTAAAACCCGGGCAAAATAAAATCTATTACATCATTGGTGAGGATAAAGCATCACTGAGAAATTCACCGCATTTGGAAGTTTTTAAGAAGAGGAAAATTGATGTAATTTTATTTTCGGACCCTGTTGATCCTTTCATGATGATCAATTTA
This sequence comes from uncultured Anaerolineaceae bacterium, assembly GCA_964586385.1. GTDB lineage: Bacteria > Chloroflexota > Anaerolineae > Anaerolineales > Anaerolineaceae > UBA6170. The sequence continues at coordinate 83,815 of CAZPIM010000002.1, read as the reverse complement.
AAGAAATTTGAAGAATTCGATTTTATTAATGTTTCATCAACAGAAATTGAATTACCTCCACTGACCGAGGAAGAAATTAAAGACGGAAAAGAGCTTGAATCCCCAGGTAATATCAACGAAATACTTACTTTCTTTAAAACAATTCTTGAAGGGAAAATTAAAGAAGTAAGAACAACGGAACAATTGGTAGAATCTCCTGCCAGGCTAGTTGATACCAAAGGCAGTCCCAGTCCTGAAATCCAAAAAGCCTATCGTTACCTTCAAAGAGATATGGATATTCCAGAAAAAGTGCTGGAAATCAATCCACATCATCCAATAATTATAAAATTGGGTAATTTAGCTGGTGTGAATGCACTAAGGGGATTAATCATCGAGCAAATTTATGAAAACGCATTGATCCACGAAGGTATTCAACCAGAAACAACTGCCATGTTAAAACGTATCAATGAAATAATACTTGCTTCATTAACGAAAGAATGATCCAGCAAATAAAAATAAATGAAATAGACTAATTTGAAATTTCATTTTTTTCATGACATGATATATAACCACTAATTAAAGTACTTTTGTTTCAGGCTAAAAAGTGAAAATTGGTTTATCATTTCAATATCTCTGATAAAATAGGGTGATAACTGATCTCAGCTCGTATGTTAAAGAAATGAAGCAAAAAAATATCGTTTTATTTTTTGTAAGTTAGATTTTTTTATCGATCCTCCTTGGATTCGTATTCGGGGAGGTATTTTATTGTCAGGAAATGTTATATGTAGTGAGTTTCTAGATATTCATACTTAATAAGAATTACTAGTTATCAAAATAAACATATTGATCATATGGAGGAAATAAATCGTGAATAAAACAGCGTTAGATGCATTAATGAGACCTGAATCTGTCGCCATTGTTGGTGCATCTTCTGACCCAACAAAAATTGGATATACCGTCGTAAATAATATCATTTTAGGCGGATATCAGGGCAAAATCTACCCCGTCAATCCTAAAGCAGACGAAATTTTAGGTCATAAAGCATATCCATCTTTGCAGGATATCCCAGGACCAGTCGATGCTGCTGTTATCACAGTCCCAGCAAAATTAGTTCTCTCAGTCGTTGAAGACGCAGGTAAAAAAGGTGTCAAAGGTTTAATTATCATTTCTTCTGGTTTTGGGGAAGTTGGAAATAAAGAACTCGAAGCGGAATTAGTTCGTAAAGCCAAAGAATATGGCATTCGTATTATGGGGCCGAATATTGTTGGAACTCTTTCTAATGCAGAGAAATTAAATGCTTCATTTGCTCCCCTGTTGCCTTTAGTTGGAAAAGGTGCTTTGGTATCACAAAGTGGTGCCCTATTAATCGCATTAGATATGGCTACCTTTACAAGAAAAGTGGGCTTGGAGAAATTAATCTCAATTGGAAATATGTCCGATGTTGATTTCGCCGATTTGGTCGAATGGCTTGACAAAGATGATGCGACAAGTTGTATATCCTTATATATCGAAGGTTTCAAAGACGGCCGAAAATTTATGGATGTCGCCAAAAAAGCAAAAAAACCTGTAATCGCATTAAAAGCAGGTGTTTCTGCACATGGTGCAGCCGCAGCAGCTTCCCATACCGGTTCATTAGCTGGCGCTGCGAAAGTTTATGGTGCAGCTTTCCAGCAAGCTGGAGTAGTTCAAGCTACAGATTTAAATAATCTTTTCGATCTTTCATTAGCGTTATCGTTGCAACCACCAATGATTGGTGACAATCTTGTGATCATCACGAATGGTGGTGGTGTAGGTGTTTTAGCCACAGATGCAGCAGAAAAATATGACCTGCCACTAAAATTTGTCCCTAAAGACGTCCAGGATGAACTTAAAAAACACATGCCAGCATTTGGTTCTGCAAAAAATCCAGTTGATCTGACTGGTATGGCTGGGTATGATTGGTACCATGATTCAGTCAAATTTGCTTATTCTCATGAATGGACACAAGGGCTTGTTGTTTTATATTGTGAAACTGCGATGACAAATCCAATAGAAATTGCAGAAGGCATTAAAAAAGCTATCGTAGATTCAGGAATTAAAAATAAACCGGTCATTGTATCCTTTGTTGGTGGTGAAAAATCTGAAAAAGCAATGCAATGGTTGGTAGAAAATGAAATTCCTGCCTATAGTGCTCCAGACCTGGCAGTTCATGCAATTTCCGCATTACGTGAATATGCACGTATGAAAGAAATTGTTTCAGAACCGGAAGAAAATTTAAATAATATTGATAAAGACCTCGCATTGAAAGTAATAAAAAAGGCACGCGAAGATGGTCGGGATTCTTTAACAGAAATCGAAGCAAAAGAGGTTTTTACAGCTTACGGTCTGCCGACCACGATCACAAAACTGGCAAAATCAGAAGAAGATGCAGTCTTTCTTGCGAATGAAATCGGTTATCCAATTGTTATGAAAATCGTATCTCCAGAGATTTTACACAAATCTGACGCTGGTGGTGTTAAAGTTAATATAAAAGACGATCTCTCTTGTCGGGAAGCATACAAAACCATCCTGAAAAATGCGAAAGCGTATAAATCTGACGCGAATATTCATGGTATCGCAATCCAGGAAATGGCTCCTTGGGGAACAGAAGTCATTCTCGGCTCCATCAATGACGCTACATTCGGACCAACAATGATGTTTGGTCTAGGTGGTATTTTTGTTGAAGTATTGAAAGATGTCACCTTTAGAGTTGCGCCAGTTTCGAAAAAATCTGCATTGCGAATGATTGAAGAAATTCGTGGAGCTCCAATTCTTAAAGGCGTTCGTGGAGAAGAACCTCGAGATCGTATCGTGCTTGCAGAGACAATTAGCCGATATGCACATATGATTGTGGATTTACGAGAAGAAGTAAGTGAATCTGACGCAAATCCTGTCCTGGTTTATCAGGAAGGAAAAGGCCTTAAAGTGGTAGACGCAAGAATTATCCTCAAGAAAAAGTAAACATAATCAAAAAAAATGCCACCTAATATGGTGGCATTTTTTTTACTTTAGTTTATCCCATGCCCCATGCCATGGTTCTCCTAAACGATTATTCTGTGCTAATTGAATATTGGAGAATTTTTGGGCAATTTTTGCTGATAAAAATGCCACTTCACCCCAATCTTTTTTTAAGGTTGCATTCTTCATTTGAGAACTATAAAATTCTGACCATTCCCAATCCAGCCGAAATCGATCCGCCTTTATCCAATAACCACGCTTTTCCCAGGCTTCCACTGATATATCAACGGTGCTATGAATTTCTTCCAGCGCTAATGAAATATATGCGGCTAAATCCATCGTCAATTGATTTGGTTCTTTTTGTAACATCAATGCACGAATAGCTTTCACAATATTTTTGGTCAACTTAGTTCTTTCCTTACCAACACTATCGGGATTAATAACGCGTGACAATTGGTTCCTCCAAATAATTTCGAAGCATTAATGGTCCATTATATCTGATTATTGACGCTCGATAAGGTTACGCTTATAATTTATGGGTTATGGGGAAGTGCTGGAATTGGCAGACAGGCATGACTTAGGATCATGTGCCGAAAGGCGTGAGGGTTCAAGTCCCTCCTTCCCCACAAAAATATTATAAATAGAAAAGGATTATTACTTTGAAGATTGAAACCAGCACCCACGAGAACCATCAGATTAAGATTGTTGTAGAATTTGAAGCTGATGTTTTTGAAACATACAAAAGACGTGCAGCACGTAAGATTGCCAGTAAAACAAAAATTGCAGGATTTCGCCCAGGAAAAGCACCTTACGAGATGATCGTAAGATATGTTGGGGGAGCTTCGATAAGTGAAGAGGCAATTGAGATTTTGGTCGATGAACAGTACGCAAATATTTTAAAAGAAGCAGAAATTAATCCCTCTGGCCCAGGATCACTGAATGAAATAATCAGCATCGACCCACCCAAACTTTCCTTTCTGGTACCTTTACAACCTGAGGTTGATCTTGCAGATTATAAAAATATCCGTTTAGATTATTCTCCTGAACAAGTATCTTCAGAAGAAATCGAAGAATTCCTCAAGAGAATGCAGAGAAATTATGCGACTGCTGAACCAGTTAATCGTCCTATTCAAAATGGTGATTTAGTTTATGTCCAAATTTCTGCAGTGGATAAATCACAATCCGATGAAGAAATAGCAATTTTTGAAGACCGTCCAATACAAACGGTTATTGGTGATGAATTAAACAAAAAAGAATGGCCATTTGAAGGATTCTCTAAAGAACTTTTAGGACTTTCAGAAAACGAAGAAAAATCAATTGAACATATTTTTCCTACTGATTCAGAAGATGTTGAACTGAAAGGAAAAAGTGTTGCTCTAAAATTAAAAGTACAGTCTGTTAAAAGCCTGGTGCTCCCAGAATTAAATGACGAATTTGCAAAATCACTTGGTCATTTTGATAGTTTTTCAGATTTAGAAAAGTCTGTCAAAGAACAACTAGAATCAAACAAGAATCAGGAATATGAAGACCAATATTATACAGATTTATTGGCAAAAATTTCAGAGCAAGCTACAGTTAAGTATCCATCATTTATGGTTGATGAAGAGATTGAACATATTTTAGCTTCAGTGAAAAATGATCTAAGTCGACAAAACCTTGATTTTGATACATACCTCAAAATTCTGAAAACCGACAAAGAGAAATATATTGAAGATAATGTGCGACCAGCAGCAGAAAAACGACTAAAAAATTCTTTAATCATCGATAAGTTTGCACAAGAAGAAAAGATACAAATCGGCAAAGAAGATATGGACATGATCATGGATGAAACATCACAGATGATGATGGAAAAAAATGCCGAATCTAAAGGTAAAAAAGCGAAATTTTCCAAGCAACAAATGAATTCTGCAGCGTACAACGCAGTAACTAGACTCTATAACCAAAGAACTCTTGAGCACATGAAGGATTTAGCTTCGGGAAAATTAGATACCGAAGTAAAACCTAATGAAACGGAAGTTGTGGAAGTTCCTGCGAAAGTTGAAAAACCGAAAACAAGAAAGAAAAAAGAAACTGTAGTAAAAAAAGTAGAAAATGAATCTCCACTTAATGAGTGATAAGGAGTAATGAACGTGAATATGATTAACAATCCAGATTTTTCATCGGTTATCCCAATGGTAATCGAATCCAATGGTCGTGGCGAGAGAGCTTATGATATTTTTTCTTTATTATTGAAAAATCGTATCATTATGTTAGGCACACCAATTAATGACCAGATAGCAAATTTAATTGTCGCACAGTTACTTTTCTTAAGTCGTGAAGATCCTGAAGCTGGTATTCAAATGTATATCAATTCACCTGGTGGACAAATTTACGCCGGGTTAGCTATTTACGATACGATGAAAATGATTCCGAATAAAATTTCCACTGTAGCAGTCGGGATGACTGCTTCTTTCGGAACGGTTATTTTAGCCGCTGGTGAAAAAGGACAACGTTATGCCTTACCACATGCAACAATCCATATTCACCAACCGCTAGGTGGTGCACAAGGTCAAGCTTCAGATATTGAAATTCAAGCCAAAGAAATTCTTCGCTTGAAAGCCAGACTGAATGAAATCATGGCAGAGAGTACCGGTCAAACTGTTGAAACGATAGAACATGATACGGAAAGAGATTATTATTTCGATTCAAAACAAGCAGTCGATTATGGCCTGGTTGATAAAGTCCTTGAGACACCAGCCAAAAAATAATTACAGACAGGAAAAACACAAGCCGGATAGCACAACTATCCGGCTTCATCCTTAATATATGAATCCGCAAAAGATTAAATCACTTATCTTCGATATGGATGGTGTTCTTTGGAAAGAAGATACACCTATCGTAGATTTAATGCGCATATTTTCAATCATCGACAGTTTTTCAATTTCCTATGTTTTTGCAACAAACAATAGCACTAAATCTCCCCTTGAATATGTTAATAAAATTAACAAATTTGGTGGAAACGTAAAAACATCGCAAATTATTACATCAGGAACAACGTTAGCGAGCAAAATGACCGAAAAATATCCGACCGGAGGTCCAATTTTTTTGATTGGTGAAAATGGACTTTGCGAAATATTTAAAAGTTATGGATTCTTTCATCAAGATGAGAATGTGCTTGCAGTTGTTGGTGGTTTGGACCGGAATATAACTTATCAAAAATTAGCAAAAGCAACATTACTCTTAAATTCAGGAACTGATTTTTATTTTACAAATATTGACCCTTCCTACCCATCACCTATTGGCGATATTCCTGGTGCTGGTGCAATTTTGTCTTTTTTGGAAACTGCAACCGGGAAAAAAGCCCTGACTGTTGGAAAGCCTTCCAAATTCATGTTTGATCAAGCAATAAAAATTCTTAATTCAAACAGAAAATCTACGATGGTAGTTGGAGATCGCCTGGAAACAGATATTGCCGGAGGTATAAACTCAAATTGTAAAACAGTTTTACTTTTATCCGGCATTTCAAAACAAAATGAACTTGAAAATTCAAAAATTCAACCGGATCTTGTTTGTGAAGATCTGGATCAATTTGTTTCTTATATGGTAAAACATGATTGGCAAGTCAATGATTAATCAAATAAATCAAGAACTTTTTTATAATTTATCTTATCCAGATCTCGAGAAAATCATGGCGACATGGAATCAACCTGTTTATCGGACCCAGCAAATTTGGCAGGGCGTCTATCAAAAACTATGGAACACACCTGATCAATTTTCGAGCATACCAAAACTATTAAGAGAAAAACTATTTTCTTTTTATAAATTTTCTTCACTAAACCCAGTGAAAACCATCGCTTCACAGGATAAAGAAACAATAAAAACCCTATTTTCACTGGACGACAACTACGCTATCGAAGCTGTTTTAATGAAATATGATCAACGCCGGACGCTGTGTATTTCAACACAAGCCGGTTGTGCGATGGGTTGTGTTTTTTGCGCTACTGGTCAAATGGGTTTTAAACGCCACTTAAACTCCGGGGAAATTATCGAACAGGTTCTTTACTATGCACGCGATTTGGCAAAAACCGATGAAAAAGTAACGAACATCGTTTTAATGGGAATGGGTGAACCTTTCCATAATTATGATTCAACACTCAAAGCGATTGACTTACTTAATGACCAGCGTGGATTTGGTCTCGGTGCGAGAAGATTTACCATCTCAACAGTTGGCCTCGTTCCAATGATCCGCAAGTTTGCAGACGAAGACAGGCAGATAAACCTCGCTATCAGTCTTCACGCCACGACGAATGAAGAACGAACTTCGCTCTTGCCAATAAATAAACGCTATCCAATCGAACAGGTTTTGGAAGCTTGCAGATATTATGTAGACAAAACAAAACGCAGAGTCACTTTTGAATGGGCATTAATTGCAGGTAAAAATGATAGTGAAAACACTGCCAGACAATTAGCTCACTTGTTGCGTGGATTATTATGTCATGTCAATGTAATTCCACTCAATCCCACAAGTCAATCCATTTACCAACCCAGCTCAAAAGAACAAACAAAATTATTCCAACAAACATTGGAACAAAACGGAATCCCTTGCACAATCAGACTCAGAAGAGGGATTGATATCCAGGCAGGGTGCGGACAATTAGCCGTAAAAATTTCTGAAAATCGAATATGATATAATTTTCGCCTATGGCAGATATTTTCAACAAATGGATAAAAGGTCTCGAAAAGACACGCAAAGTAGCATTCGGCCGCCTTGCAATCATGTTCGGGCAAACTGAAATTAGTAATAATACCTGGGACGCACTTGAAGAACTATTGATTCAAGCAGATCTTGGAATTAGTACAACGCAAAAAATTATTGTGAATCTAATGCGAATTGTGGATCGGGAAGGGTTAACAAAATCCGCTGATCTCCACGAATTCCTCAAAATTGAATTGGAAAATCAGTTATCACAACCGGGTTTTCCTGATTTTTCAACCATTCACCCTGCCATCATTATGGTCGTTGGAGTTAATGGTTCCGGTAAGACGACAACATTGGCTAAACTGGGTAAATTGCAGAAAGAAAAAGGAAAAAAAGTTATATTTGCTGCTGCAGACACATTTCGTGCCGCTGCTGTTGATCAATTACAAGTTTGGGGAGATCGACTTTCCATTCCGGTAATATCAGGTCAGGATGGAGCAGATCCTGGTGCTGTTGCATACGATGCAATTCAGGCAGGAATTTCCAGAAATGCGGACATCGTTTTTGTTGATACTGCAGGAAGATTACACACACGTTTCAATTTGATGGAAGAATTAAAAAAAGTTAATCGTGTGATTTCAAAAACAATCCCAGGCGCGCCACACGCAACCTGGTTGGTTTTGGATGCAACAACAGGTCAGAATGCACTAACTCAGGCAAAAGCATTTAAAGAAGCAGTAAATATTAATGGAGTTATTTTAACAAAATTAGATGGGTCGGCACGCGGTGGGATGGTGTTTGCAATTCAACAGGAACTAAATGTACCTGTTTTATTTGTCGGGCTCGGAGAAAAACCTGAAGATTTACAAATATTTGATCCTAAAGCGTTTGTTCAAGGATTAATTTCTTAAGAATCGGAGAAAACAATGCAAGATTTAGTTGATCGATTGGCTCAATACCAGGCCAAAATTAATGATCTTTTGGTGCATCTTTGACTTACCGGAAAAAATTAACCAATTAAGAAAACTTGAATCTGAATCTGAAGATCCTGATTTGTGGAATGACCGAAATCATGCACAAAAGATCATGAAAAAAATCGTAGATCTTCGAGATGAAATAAAAGGCTGGGAAAGATTTTCTGAGCAAATAAACCAGGCAAAAGAAATAGCAGAATTAGGTGATGAAAGTTTTCGCACTGAACTTGAATCCGAAATTGATTCCATATCAAAGGAAATGGAACATCGTGAGCTTAAAACTCTTTTGTCAGGCAGATTTGACCACGGAAATGCTCTATTAAGCATTCACGCCGGTGCCGGAGGTACTGATTCTCAGGATTGGGCTGAAATGTTGCAAAGAATGTATCTACGTTGGGCAGATCAAAATCAGTATACCGCTGAAATCCTGGACCAATCGCCAGGTGAAGAAGCCGGGATAAAAAGTGTTACGATCGCCATTAATGGCAGTTATGCGTATGGATATTTAAAATCAGAAAAAGGTGTCCATCGTCTTGTTCGCCTTTCACCTTTCGATGCAGCACATCGAAGGCATACATCGTTTGCTCAGGTCGAAATTCTTCCTGATATCGATGAAGATGATGAGGAAATCACGTTTGCCCAAGATGAAGTTCGGCTTGATGTATTTAAGTCATCCGGTGCCGGTGGCCAAAACGTTCAGAAAAATTCCACTGCGGTCAGACTTCTTCACATTCCAACAGGAATTATCGTTACCTGTCAGAATGAACGCTCTCAACTTCAAAATCGTGAAAATGCATTCCGGGTCTTACGGGCAAAATTGCGAGAAATAAAAAGAGAAGAACAGGAAAAAGAACTGGCACTTTTACGTGGATCATACCAAAAAGCGGAATGGGGAAGCCAAATTCGCTCGTATGTTCTTCACCCCTATCAATTAGCAAAAGACCATCGGACAGATTTCGAAGTTGGTAATGTAAATAGTGTTCTCAATGGCGAATTAGAAGGATTTATCCAGGCTTATCTCAAAGCATTTAAATAAGAATATTGGAAAATATTAATCCAATATTCTGGCAAGGTCTACCAGGGATCTATCAATTTCCTTTTTACTATTTACAACTGTTTCCAGAGGTGTCGTTTTAATTCTTGATTGTACCCAGCCAACCAAAACACCTGTTTCTCCCCTCGCCATTGCTTCCACTGCACCGGATCCCAATCTACTAGCTAAGATACGATCATAAGCAGAAGGAGTACCACCCCTCTGAATGTGCCCTAATATGGCTATGCGAAGATCAAATCCTAACCGCTCTTGATGTTTTTTGTAATATGCTGAAAGTTTTTCGGCATTATATTCAGCACCTTCAGCAACGATAACGATTGCATGAGCTTTACCTTTTTCGTAGGCTTTCATCAATAAATCAGCAACATCATCTGGATTAATATTTACTTCTGGAATTATGACAGCTTCAGCCCCACCAGCTAAGGCAGTCATCAATGCCAGGTAACCGCAATCACGCCCCATTACTTCTAATAAAAATGCGCGCTGATGTGATGAAGCAGTAACTTTTAATCTATCCACTGCTTCCAATGCAACATTTAGTGCGGTATCAACACCGATTGTTATTTCAGAGCCAAATAAATCATTATCAATTGTTGAAGCAATTCCAACGACAGGAAAATTAAGCTTGGTCAACATATACGACCCAGTTTGAGACCCATTTCCACCAATAACAAACAATCCTTCGATTCCAGCCGAATTTAATGCGCGAATTGCCTTACGTTGCCCATCGATTGTTTTGAATTCGAGCGACCGGGCACTACCCAATATTGTTCCACCTTTTTGCATAATGCCACCCACATCACGCGGTCCTAAAGGTAAGAAATTGCCAGCGATTAACCCAGCATATCCATTGCGAACACCATACATTTCCCAACCTTTTGACAATCCGGTACGTACAACCGATCGGATCGCTGCGTTCATGCCAGGTGCATCACCACCACTCGTTAATACAGCGTATTTTTTCATCAATCCCTCCAGGTAACATTGACCGAAGATATAAAAATTTTACCATAAGCGCGATAAAAGCTTTACGCATTTAACCTGTTCGCAAATAAATAATATTTTTTTCATGACACATGAGATTCTGAATCATGAATTATTTCAGTATGAACACAATCAATTGTTCAGTAAGATTAAGAAGTATTAATAGATCTTTTGACGGATACAAAAATATCTTTCATCGAGGGAAAATGACGGATTTTCGGATTAAAGAACACCCAATTTTATCCATTCCGGATCGTAACGAAATATTATTTTATTGGCAAAATTCAAAATTAAAAGCTTATGAAAATGAAACTATTTCAGCTGCATTAATTGGAAATGGGATTAATATTTTTGGTCATCATCACAAAGATAACTCACCACAGGGTATTTTTTGTGCCAATGGGCAATGTTCTCAATGCATGGTAATTGCGAATGGGAAACCCGTCAAATCGTGTATGACGCTAATAGAAAACAAAATGGACATAAAACCAGCGAATGGTCTACCTGAACTTCCCAAAATCCATTCCGTACCAAATATGAAACCAATTTCGGAAATTCTTACAAATGTACTCATCATTGGTGGCGGACCATCTGGTCTTTCCGCAGCAATTGAACTAGGAAAACTTGGGATTAAAACAATTCTTGTAGATGATAAAAACCAATTGGGTGGAAAATTAGTTTTTCAAACGCATCGTTTTTTTGGCTCAACACAAGCTGTCTACGCAGGAACGCGGGGAATTGATATAGCAAAAAAACTTGAAGAAGAAGTAAGGCAATATCCTACAAATGAAATTTGGACAAACAGTACTGCACTGGCTGTTTTTTCAGATAAAAAAATTGGTATCTCCCGCTCCGGAAAGGAATATATTCTAGTAAATCCTGATATCCTATTAGTCGCGACAGGTGCCAGAGAAAAATTTCTAAATTTTAAGGGTAATACATTGCCAGGTGTTTTTGGTGCTGGTGCTTTCCAAACGCTGGTCAATCGAGACCTGGTCAAACCTTCGGAAAAATTATTTATTATCGGTGGTGGCAATGTCGGTTTGATAGCGGGATATCATGCCTTACAAGCAGGAATTGGCGTTGTCGGTCTGGTTGAAGCTTTACCGAAATGTGGAGGCTATAAAGTCCATAAAGACAAACTTGTTCGTATGGGAGTTCCAATTATGACCTCACATACGATTTTAAGTGCGAATGGCGTTGAAAAAGTAGAATCTGTGACAGTTGCTGAGGTTGACAAAGATTTTCATCCGATACCAGGTACAGAAAAATCATATTTATGTGACAGCGTTCTGATCGCAGTTGGACTTGATCCGGTTAATGAGTTTCTTAACAAATCTTTAAGTTATGGAATTAAGACTTTTGTCAGTGGAGATGCTGAAGAAATCGCTGAAGCAAGTGCAGCAATCTTCTCCGGGAAAATCCGTGGAAGAGAAATTGCGAAAGAATTAGGAAATTCGGATTTGGAAATCCCACCATCCTGGTATCGCACGATTGAAATATTAAAATCAAAACCCGGATTAGAAATCGAAGAATATGTCCCGGAATTTCAGGAAGGTGTTATTCCAGTTTTTCACTGCACACAAGAAATACCTTGCAATCCATGTTCTACTCTTTGTCCTCATGGGTTAATTTTTATTGATTCGAAAGATATTCGACAGGTCCCGGTTTTTCTAGGAAATGGCTATTGTTGTGAAGTCTGCGAGCAATGCGTTGTCGGTTGCCCGGGTTTGGCTATATCATTGGTTGACTACCGGAAAGATCCTTACCATCCAATTATTTCAATTCCTTTTGAATTTGATAAAGAACCAGTTCAATATTTGGACAAAGTAACAGCAATGGACACCGAAGGAAATGCAATCGGGGAATTCGAGGTGTTATCGATCCATAAGACAAAAGAAAGCGATCGAACTTCAGTGGTTCAGATCGAGGCACCAAGAGAAATCGCCACCAGAATCGCCGGAATTCAAATCCAAAATGAAATGATCACACAACCATTAGATCAGTATATTTCGCACATCGAAGACGACACGATTGTTTGCAGGTGCGAACGTGTTATGGCTGGAGAAATCCGGTCGTTAATTCGTCAGGGCTACCGGGATTTTAATGAGATAAAAACTGTTGCGAGAGCTGGAATGGGTTCTTGTGGTGGAAAAACATGTACCACGATCATCAAACGGATTTTCAGAGAAGAAGGCATTTCCGATGAAGAAGTAACAGATCAAACGAAACGACCACTTTTTATGGAAATCCCCCTTGAGCTGTTTGCTGGAATAAATCCATCGGAGGAAAATTGATGGAACCCAATAATTTTGACGTCATCATCATTGGAGCTGGATCGATTGGATCTCCCACTGCATTTTATTTAGCTAAAACCGGTTTATCCGTTTTAGTGATCGACCAATTTCCAAGCGTTGGACAAGGATCCAGTAAGCGCGCAATAGGTGGTATTCGGGCAACACATTCAGATCCAGCAAAAATAAGACTTTGTTTACGATCGATTGAAATTTTTTCATCATGGCGTGAAATCTATGGAGATGATATTGACTGGTTTAAAGGTGGTTATGCCTTTGTCGCATATCGTGAACAAGAAGAGAAATCTTTACAAAAACTGGTACAGACTCAAAAGCAATTTGGTTTAAACATTGATTGGCTGGATAAAAAACAGCTTTTGGAAGTAGCACCGGATTTAAATAAAAAAGATTTAATCGGTGGTACATATTCTCCGGATGATGGAAGCGCCTCCCCATTACTGGCGACACATGCTTTTTATAATCAAGCCCAAAAATTTGGAGCAAAATTTCATTTTAGTGAGAACATTGAAAGCATCATAGTAGAGCATGGAAAAATTTGTGGGGTTAAAACAGACAAGGAAACATATCATGCAAATATAGTCATTAATGCTGCCGGACCATGGGCAAATCAAATCGGCAGATTGGTTGGAATTGATATTCCTGTCACCCCGGATTCTCATGAAGCGGCTATTACGGAATCAGTTGCACATTTTTTGAATCCAATGATCGTTGATATCCGCCCTTACCAGGGCTCATCCAATTTCTATTTTTATCAACACTCGACCGGCCAAATTATCTTTTGCATTACACCAAGCCCGAATATATGGGGTTTTTCGGTCGAAGAAACGAGTGATTTTCTGCCGCTTGTCGCAAAAAGAATGATTGACGTAATGCCGAGACTACGAAATTTGCGAGTTCGTAGAACCTGGAGAGGTTTATATCCGATGACGCCGGATGGAAATCCGATTTTAGGGTGGTCAAATGAAGTTAAAGGTTTTTTCCTGAGTGTCGGAACTTGTGGTCAAGGCTTTATGTTAGGACCAGGCATGGGTGAATTAATTTCCAGAATGATAACGAATACAACTTTAGGGAATGACGAAGAAATAATAAAAATCCTATCCCCTTATCGGGATTTTTCAGGACATGAATTTCTGAAATAAGAGAATTTTCAATATCTAAATATTGATAACACACCATTAATCCATATCGCATTTCTCATGATTAGACTACAATTGGTCGATGAAAAAAAGATGGACTTTTTTTGGTTAAATAATGATAAATACTTTCATTTTTGATTTCGATGGTTTAATTCTTGACACCGAATTAGCTTGCTATCAAACCTGGGTTGACATTTATAAATCTCATCATGCTGTTTTACCTCTTGAAGAATGGATCGTTTGTGTCGGTACTTCGGATGAGGAATTTGACCCTATTGTATATTTGAAACGAATTACAAATAATGCAACTTTGAATGGAAAAGAAATTTTGCTTGCTCATGATAGAGAATATCGCAATAGAACGAGAAATTTAGCGATCAAACCAGGTGTAATGGATTATTTAGAATGGGCAAGAAAAAATCACTTCAACTTAGCCATTGCTTCATCGGCTAAAAAGGCTTGGGTTATCACTCATCTTGAAAATCTAAAAATTATCCATTATTTTGACTTGATAAGAACTAATAGTGATGTAGAAAAAGTGAAACCAGATCCTGAACTCTATTTTTCGATTAAAAGTTCTTTTCAAATAAATGATTTTGAGGCAGTAATTTTTGAAGATTCGTTACATGGAATAAATGCAGGTCTTGCATCAAAACTTTTCACAGTTGCAGTACCTAATGAACTGACTAAGAATTTAGATTTGTCAGCAGCGCATTTGACTATCACAGGTTTAGATGCGATAACTCCGTTAAAACTGCTTAAAACGCTTGAAAATAACCTAAAAAGGACACTATAATTCTTTGTCAATAAATGTACAGGTAAAATTACTATATGAAAATTGAAGCTTTGATGGAACTCTTACCGGAAAATTATAATTTCATGGACCGCGAACTGGTCATGAAAACGTATCGATTTGCAGAAAAAGCGCACGAAGGCCAATCACGTGCTTCCGGTGAGCCTTACATAACACATAGTGTTGCTGTTGCTTCCATCCTGGCTGAATTAAAAGTTCCACCCGCAATCGTTATCGCTGGTTTGTTACATGATACAGTTGAAGACACTCCAATTACTCTGGTTGATATCAAAAATAATTTTGGAGAAGAAGTTGCCAGATTAGTGGATGGGGTTACTAAATTAACAAACCTTCCCCGTGTTTCCAGGGCTGATCAATTAAAAAATTCAGAAGATGAATTGATCGATGATGAAGATGACATCATCGATGATGAATTTGTGCAACCTTCCAAATTTAGAAAAAGAGATCTTTCCAATGAAACTTTGCGGAAAGTATTCCTGGCAATGGGAGATGATATTCGTGTTGTATTAATTAAACTAGCGGACCGTTTGCATAATATGCGGACTTTAGGGTACATGCCAGAAGTCAAACGAAAAAGAATTGCACAAGAAACGCTGGATATTTTTGCACCATTGGCAAACCGGCTAGGTATTTGGCAAGTCAAATGGGAATTGGAAGACCTTGCCTTTCGTCATGTAAATCCGGAAAAATACAAAGAAATCGCCAATAACCTTGCGCTCCGTCGAAAAGACCGAGAAGACGAAATTACGTCCATTGAGGATAATCTCAAGAAAATCTTGAATGATACGGGGATTAAGGTCGAAATATCTGGTCGATCAAAACACATCTATTCGATTTATAGAAAAATGCAGGAAAAAGGGAAACCATTTGAAAGCGTAATGGATTTGAGAGGCGTAAGATTAATGGTTACAGATGTGCCAAGTTGTTATGCAGCCTTAGGTGTTATTCATACACACTGGCGCCCAATTCCACACGAATTTGATGATTACATTGCAGCACCTAAAGATAATTTTTATCAAAGCCTCCATACTGCCATAATTTATTCCGATGGAAAACCATTGGAAGTGCAGATACGTACATCTGAAATGCACCAAAATGCTGAATTCGGTATTGCTGCTCATTGGCGTTACAAAGAACGTGGTCCCAGAGATCAGACTTATGAACAAAGAATTAATTGGTTAAGACGACTAATGGAATGGCGTCAAGAGGTCGAAGACGCCCAGGAATTTGTCGATGGAATGAAGAGTGACGTTTTCAAAGATAGGGTATACGTATTTACACCGCGTGGCGATATCATTGATCTCCCTTCCGGTGCGACCCCGATTGATTTTGCTTACCATGTCCATACAGAAATTGGACATCGCTGCCGTGGAGCAAAAATTAATAGCAAATTAGTCTCGTTGGACTATACGTTAAAAACTGGTGATCAGGTTGAAATTTTAACCTCAAAGCAGGGTGGACCAAGCCGGGATTGGCTAAATTCAAACCTTGGTCTTGTTCGTACCCAACGTGCTAAATCAAAAATCAGAAACTGGTTCAAAAAACAAGATCGTGATCAAAATGCAGTCCAGGGAAAAATCATGTTTGACCGCGAAATCAAACGACTGGGACTAAAAAATGTCGATATCGACCTTTTAGCTAAAACGTATGATTTCAAAAACCTGGAAGAATTCCATGTGGCAATTGGTTGTGGTGATCTCTCAATTGGCCGAATAATAAATAATTTAATAGCAAATGAAGAAACTTCGGAAGATCCGTTACTTTTAACAAAACCACCATCAGAGCAACCTCTTACCGGTGATTCAATTACTGTACTTGGATTGAAAGGGCTATTAACCGTCCTCGCCAGATGTTGCAAACCAGCACCGGGAGATGATATCGTCGGTTATATCACGCGGGGTAGAGGTGCGACGATTCACCGGGCTGATTGCCCAAATATCCTGAGAATGGATGACAGGGAAAGAATCGTAAAAGTATCCTGGGGAGAATTGCATAAAACCTATCCGGTAGCGATTCAAGTCAAAGCATATGATCGTCAGGGATTGATGGGAGATATATCAACTGTTTTGAGTAATGAAGGTGGGAATCTCATCGATATTGAATTGAAAGTGACCCATAATCTGGCAACGATTAAGCTAGTTGTTGAAGTCAGTGATATTTCGCAATTAAGTCGTTTATTAACAAGAATTGAAAGTTTGCCTAATGTTATGGAAGCGTATCGTTTGAGGTCAGCATAAAAATATGAGAAAATATCACGATTATGAATAGTCTACTATCTGTTGACCAGGTAAAAAAATTGTTGTTGGAAGAATTTCAAACTAAACCACCTATTTCAGTTAAAGTTAAAAAAGGTTTTGGAACGATTCTCGCAGAAGATATTTATTCACCTATGGACCTGCCTCCTTTTGATAACTCAAGTATGGATGGTTTTGCAGTACGATCATTGGATACCAAAAATATAACCAAAGAACGACCGCTTACATTAAAAGTTATCGAAGATATACCTGCGGGGCGAAATCCCAAGAAACCAATTCAAAATCATCAAACTTCAAGAATAATGACCGGTGCACCGTTGCCTCCAAATGCTGATGCTGTTATTCCAGTTGAACTTTCAAGTTTTTCCGATCGTTACAATGAACAAATTCTTCCAAAAACGGTTGAGGTTTATCAAGCTTTCAATAAAGGTGATAATGTCAGAACAAAAGGAATGGACGTCTTCAAAGGTGAAAAACTCTTTGAAAAAGGACATTTACTAAAATCACATGATTTGGGATTTATTTCAGGCTTGGGAATCGATTCCATTAAAATCTATCCTCCCCCAAAGATCGCATTATTTTCTTCAGGAAATGAAATTGTAAAAGCCGGGAAACAGTTAAAACCTGGCCAGATTTTTGATATTAATTCGATTTCCATATTAAATTTATTACAAAGTTTTGGTGCAGAAGTTATTGAATTGGGTACTGCAAAAGACAATTATGTGAAAATAAAAAAGCTTTTTGAAAAAGCTGTTGATTTGAACGTAGATTTGATTGTGAGTACTGCTGGTGTTAGTATGGGTGCTTATGATTATGTCAAACAAGTGCTTGAAGATAATGGGCAACTTAATTTTTGGAAAGTGAATATGCGCCCGGGTAAACCATTGACATTCGGAAAATACGATAACGTTCCATTCTTAGGATTACCGGGTAATCCAGTCTCAGCTTATGTGGGAAGCCGCATTTTTATAAAACCAATCATACAAAAAATCTTGGGTAAGAATACGTATGAAGAATTGTTTGACACAATTGTTAATGAAGATATTGAATCGGATGGAAGAGAAAGTTATTTACGTGTCTTGATTGAACATAAAAATGGAGAACGCAAAGCAACATTGGCTAAACACCAGGGTTCCGGCAATATGTTTTCTTTAGTCTGTGCAAATGCTTTACTGATTGTGCCTGCTGGTGTAAAATCGCTGCCTAAAGGAAGTAATGCGAAATATATCCCAATTTAGGAATAAGTATGTTGCGTAAAGTAATACTAATTTTTGCATTTCTGGGTCTTTCCGATGCAATTTATTTACTGATCATAAAATTATCTTCAAATAAAGCACTATGCGTTCCAGGATTAGGTGATTGCTGGTCGGTGAATAACAGTATATATAGTGAATGGAACGGGATTCCGATTTCAGTGTTTGGGATGTTGGCATATATTTCAATCATTCTTTTATTGACATTGTTCAACCGTGTTTCATTTCTCAAGAATTTTAATCATATTTTTGTCCTGGGAATCTCATTGATCGGTTTTATTTTTTCGATATACTTGACATACTTACAAATAGCTGTTATTAAAGCCATTTGTCCATTTTGTATCATTTCAGCAATTACAATGACGACCGTTTTTGTTTTATCAATTTTTTATTTTTTTGAGAACCAAAACTTGAATGACACTTTTGAAAATTAATTTAGGAGGAAATTTTTATGCCCAAAATTCGATGTCATTATGAAGACTGTGGATTCTTAGATGATGGTTTTTGTTCTGCAGCGTTAGTAGAGATCGACCCGGATAAAGGATGTATCACCTATGTTCCATCTGCCGATTCTGTTCCGGAAGAACCCTGGGATAGTGATGAGGATGAAGAATTAGAAGAATGGGGTGAATTAAGCAGTCTTGATGAAGAAGATGAAGATGACTGGTTGGAAGAAGACGAGGAATATTAAATCATCCCTCCAAATGTTTTAGAATTGAATGAAAAAAGTGGCTTTTTCGAAAGCCACTTTTTTTTTTGCTGGGGATAGAGGATTCGAACCCCTACCAACTGATCCAGAGTCAGTTGTCCTACCATTAGACCAATCCCCAATAACGGACAAAAGTTTATCACATTGACTTTGACTTGTACAGGGAACTTTTACTAAAAAATAACCATTATCCAATTTTCTTTAATTTATTCAAAGTCCTTATTCGAGCATCTTAATTGCATTTTCCAGTCTTTCTAATACCTTTTCCAGACCAATAATCTCCATACTTTCAAACAATGGCGGGCTTACTGCAACACCGGTTACAGCTACACGAAGTAACCCAAATATCTGATTCGGTTTTAAACCAAGAACATCAACTAATTCTCTCATTTGTGGCTCAAGAATTTCATGTGCTACAGAATTTGAGGTCTTTATAATCCCATAAATTTGTTTTGCAATTTCCAAGGCATCACCCAGAGATAAATTCTTTGGAATGAGATTTTCTCTTGTAGGAAATACATCTTCCTCAAAAAAGAATCCTGCCATTTCGATTGCGTCATCCAGCGTAACGATTCGTTCCTGGATTATCGGGGCGATCCTTTCCAATTTCTCCTGATCTGCAGCATATCCTTTTGCAACAAAAAATGGTATCAACCTTTTTGCCAATTCTTCTGTGCTCAAGTTTCGAATATGTAATCCATTGAAGTGGTCCAGTTTCGTAAAATTAATGGCTGCCGGTGACGGATTTAATTTTTCCAGGCTGAATTTTTCGATCAATTCTTCCATTGAAAAAAATTCGGTATGGTCATCATAACTCCACCCCATTAATGCGATCCAATTAATAACTGCCTCCGGAAGGTAACCTAATTCCTTTAAATCTTTGATAAAAATGGACTTTCCATCTTTAATTAATTCCGCCTGCTCCCTTTTACTCATTTTTCCTTTGCCGGATGGCTTTAAAAACAGACTCAAATGAACCCAGGTTGGCTCTTCCCAACCAAAGGCTCTGTGAATGATTGCATGCAATGGAAATGTAGGTAACCATTCAGAGCCACGAAAAACATGTGTGATTTTCATTAAATGATCATCTACTGCTGCCGCTAAATGGTATAAAGCAAAGCCATCTGACTTTACCAGGATTATGTCGTCAAGATTTGCGTTCTCAACAATCATCTCGCCACGCATTTGATCATAAACTCGAGTATGTCCAGTTTTTGGTGTTTTTAATCGAATGACATAAGTTTCCCCATTGTGTATTCTTTGGTCCGCTTCCTCCAATGAAATATTACGACAGGTGCCGTCATAATGAGTATTTATCTTATTCTCGATTTGTTCTTCACGAACTTTTTTTAATCTTTCTGTTGAGCAAAAACAATAGAAAGCGGATCCTTTTTCAACCAGTTTACGAGCGTAGTCCAAATAAATTTGTTTTCGTTCGGTCTGGCGGTATGGCCCAAAATCACCACCGATATCAGGACCTTCGTCCCAGGATAAACCCAGCCATTTTAAACCATCCAGCAACTCCTGTTCAGCACCTTCCATCGTCCTTTTTTGATCTGTATCTTCAATCCTTAAAATAAATTGTCCTTTTGTTTGTTGGGCAATTAGATAATCATATAATGCAGTTCTTGCAGATCCCAAATGCATATGACCTGTTGGCGAAGGTGCGAATCGTGCTCTGGCTGATTTTTCCATTAAATTCTCTCCGTTTTATACATTTTTATGTCTATGCGCAGAAACGCTTTCTACAAATCCCATCCCTAGCAGTAAAGAAGCCAAAGAACTGCCTCCATAACTGATAAATGGCAAAGTTAATCCGGTTACAGGGATTACATTTAAATTCACACCGATATTAACTGCCATTTGAAAAAAGATCAACGTACCAATACCATAAGCAATTAATGAACCAAAAATATCCGTGGATTTTTGACCAATGCGGAAACATCGAATTACAACAAAGGCAAGCAATAAAATTACAACAACTGTGCCAACAAACCCAAACTCATTTGCCATTGCAGAAAAAATAAAATCTGTGTGACGAACTTTAAGGAATCTTAATTGAACCTGACTTCCATGTCCATAACCCATCCCGAGAAAACCGCCTGAACCTATTGAGATTTTCGCTTGTTCAACGTTAAAATTATCTCCGTAACTGGCGTTAGGATCAGGGAAAATGAAATTTAAAACTCTGGCTTGTTGGTATTCTTCTAAAAGTGGAAAACCGACTGCAATTGCAACAATTCCCACGACTCCCAGGATGACAAGATAACGTATCGGTAACCCTGCATAAAACATTAAGGTAAACCACATAAAAAATATCACGATTGACATGCTCAAATTTGGTTGCAAAAGAATCCAGACTACAACAAATGCTGTCAATAAAAAACTTCTTAATATCCAGCGAAGATCTTTTGTATCATATTGCGTTTTTGAAAAATAATCAGCTAGAATGACAATCATTACGATTTTTACAAGTTCTGAAGGTTGGATAAGAATCACACCCGTGTCAAACCATCTTGCAGACCCATAAACTGCAGTACCGATCACGTAAATTGCCATTAACAAAAGAACAGAAACTGCGTAAAGAATTCTTGTTATAGAAGAGAAATAACGATAATCGATAAAAGCAACTAACAACATGACTACCATTCCGCCGATGACAAAAATGACTTGACGGGAAACAGAGCCGGCAATATCTTCGTTCCCGGCAACTGCAGACTGAATCATAGCAATTCCAAAGATGCACAGGATTAATACACTTCCAAAGAGCATATAGTCAAATTGTTGCCAAAATTCTCGTTTAAACATATTTTCTTTTCACTATTTTTATAGCAAATGTGGAATTACTATTTTGAATATGGAATTCCTTCTATAAATGTTCCCTTTGCCGAGCCTTTCAACCAGCAAATTACCATCTACCAGAATGATTATTCAAATGTCAATTCATTATCAGCTTGTATCATTTGTCGATCTTGTAAATCGTGATTATAGCATGAAGAAAATTAGAATTACGGGTTGGTTTCAACTCCGGCATCAATATCTTTTAGCTGAAAATACGCGTCAATTACATTCCTGACAATCGGACCAGCGACAACAGAACCTTCATCCCCATTATAGACAAAGGCCATGACCACAATTTCAGGGTCATTATAGGGAGCATATCCTGCATACCAGGCATGGGCAGGCCAACTACCACTGATACATAATCCCTTTTCATTCGCTATATTATCGCAATATTCTGCAGTTCCTGTTTTTCCGGCTGTTTCAATTTCAAATCCGGAAAATACATCAGTCGCAGTGCCATCCACAACAACTTTACGCATACCTTCTTTTGCCTGTTGAATCACCCAGGGTTCAACTGTCTTTAATATACCTGTTTGCAGGAAATTTTCATCATATTCATGTATTAATTTATCCTTTGTTATATCCCAAATCTGAACAGGAGTGAATGGAGTGACTATATTCCCTTCTGAATCTAAAACTTCTTTTACAAGGGTTGGTTTCATATATATGCCATCATTTGCTAAAGTGGCAAAAGAAACCAATACCTGTATAGGTGTCGATAGAACATATCCTTGCCCAATGGTAGCAATATAGGTATCACCAGTTGACCAGGTCTCGCCTATGTAAATACGTTTCCAGGTTGGGTCGGGAATTAACCCATCAGCTTCACCAGGTAATTCAATGCCTGTTAATGCTCCATAGCCTAATGCCTTGGCATATTCACCGATACGCCAAATACCAAGTCCTTCCGGCACTTCATCTCCGTAACCACCGCCTACTTTATAAAAGTAGACATCACAGGATAATGCAACTCCATCAATATAACTTACATCTCCATGACCTGCACCAGTTTTATTATAGGTATAACAAACATAATCGCGGGGGTTTCCTGGATCATTTGGCGTAAATTTTTCCAGAATAGTTACCAGACCAGGGTCGTAAATCTTTTTCTCGACGGAGACAACATCCTCATTAAGGATACCAATTGCGGTAGCCATTTTAAACACGGATCCAGGTGGATGTTCGCCTGAGATTGCGTGGTTAAATAATGGCTTTCTGGGATCTAATTGCAATTGATTGTAATAATCTGCAGGTATAACTCTGGCAAGCCGATTATTTTCAAATGTAGGATAGGAAACTAAAGCCAGAATTTCACCGGTTTTTGGATTCATCGCCATGACAACACCGACTTGATAACGTTCTTCACCTTTTAATAGATTTAAGGTTGTCATTTGATTAACCAATGCGGATTTTGCAATTGTTTGTAATCGTGTGTCAATTGTCAATTTAATACTATTCCCAGGTATTGGGTCTACCGGGACTTCTAAATCACGAATTGTTTGTCCGGCTCCATCAACTTCTACAACTTGTTTACCATTAGTTCCAATTAGCAGATCATCAAGATAGGCTTCTACGCCGGCATAACCTACTTTATCGCGATCCGAAACAAATCCTAGTTCTTCATAAAGATCTACTTGTGATGCTGGGACTGGTCCAAGAAACCCAACAACTTCAGACGTGAGTTCTCCGGTAGGGTAATCCCTTACAGAAACGATTTCGATGTCAACACCAGGCCATTCGCTGGTCTTTTCCCGAATGATCATTGCTATATTTGAATCGATATTACATTTAATGCGTACCGGATTGAAAGGTGCGTTCGTATCACCAATATAAACGATTTGTTTAATTCCAAAATCTGTATAACAAGGTGTAAAATTTCGAACCGTTTCTTCGTTAATTTCCCCGTTATCCACCGGAACTTCGATCAATTCAGATAATTCCCTATAGATTCTTTGAACATCACCATTAGGATTCAAAAGATCAATGTCGGGTAACCCGGCTGGTGTAATCACCACATTATAGGATGCTACATTACGAGCCAGAACGATTCCGTTTCTGTCATATAAAATACCACGTTGTGTGGCAATACTTACTTCTCTAGTTTTATTCGAAGTCGCTTGTGCCAGGTAAGATCTACCTTCAATTATTTGCATTGAAAATAATCGGAGTACATAGAATATTAAAATGGCTGTCATAATGACAAAAAATGTCATGATTCGCCAACGATCAACGCTCGATTTTTCTGTACCGAGCTGATTCATAATTCCTCCAAACTTGGGAATACAATTCTTCTAACTTCTGAGACGATAAAAAATATTGGTAAAGTAGCAATTATATTAATCATTAAACTTGGCAAGATCAAATTGTAAAAACTTGTCTGGTAGTTGATATTAAAACCAAGAAAATTGAAATATAAAGCCTGGAAAAATAAATGAAAAATCATGATGACGATGCCGCAAAAAATCATGGATAATATCGGTACTTGGGGAAGTCTTTCTTTTAGAAATAAAGCAAAAATTAAAGCAAAAAAATAAGCAACGACCACAATCCAGAATGGTTCCGCTGAGATAAATCCTATTAACACACCTGCATAAATTGAAAAAATGTAATTATCCAGTTTGCTAATTTCAGGTTGCAATCCAAGAGCAATCACAACCAAAAGAATTAGATCTGCTTTACCAGCCTGTATTTTTAATTGGCTGAAGATTGCCATTTGTAACATGATCATAATAAAAATAAAAATGAAAATGAACACTCTTTTCATAGATTTTTTCTTGTCATGGCACTAATGGCGTGATATCCACTGGTCTGAAATTTGTAATGATTAATACTGCCTGTAATTGAGCAAAATCAACAACTGGCTGAACTGTGGCAGATTGAAAAAGGTCATTTTCAAGTTTTCGAATTGAAATTACTTGACCAATTAATAAATCATCCGGGAAACTGCCGCCTAAACCTGAAGTTAATATCATATCTCCAGATTGCATAACAACATCCTGAGGAACCATTTCGAGAGTTATTTCTCCAGTGATGGATCCAATTATTTGCGCGTCCATTTTTTGGGTCTGTAATTTAATATTTACGATAGAACCGGGGTCAGTGATTAGTTGCACTCTGGATGCACCTGCGATGACAGCGTCGATTTTTCCAACCAATCCGGATTGGGTGACGACAGGCATTCCTTTACGAATTCCATCATCTGATCCCTGATCAAGAATTAAGTAATGCAAAAATGGGCTTGGATCCCTGCCAATTACAATTGCTGCAACAGGCTGCAATTGTGGATTTGATCCGGCAAATCCCAATAACGCTTCCAGGTTTTGTGTCTCACTTAATTGCTGTTGTAATGTAATAATTTGTGATTGCAATTGGTCAACTTCATTTTCAAGCTCAATATTTCGCGCTCGTAATTCGCTCTCTTCCTGAGGGGAATTGATGATCTGGTAAAACGCAATATACCTATTGGATAACCATGCTTGCGCCAACACAACCGGACGAGATGCTGCAGCGAATACAGGACCCAGATAGCCACCCAGTGCCAACAAAATTAATCCAATGGCTAATATTAGAATTGTTATCGTCTTCCAGGAGTTAGATAATGAAATTTTCATTTATTTATTAAGCCGTTAGCGATCAAAGTAGAAACAACTAATCGAGAACAACTAATAATTTTTCAAATCTTTCCAAATCCTCCAGGACCATGCCAGCACCACGAGCTACGCATGTTAGGGGATCTTCTGCTACCCATACTCGAAGATTCAGTTCATCACTGAGTCTTTCCTTTAAGCCCAAAATGAGGGCACCACCACCTGCCAAACAAATGCCATTCTCAATTAAATCTGAAATAATTTCCGGGGGAACTTCATCCAGAGCATCTTTGATGGTATCTACAATAACCTGCAGAGAAGAACTCAACCCCTCTCTAATTTCAACAGACGAAATCTCTAGCTCTTCCGGTAATCCGGTAACAAGGTTTCTTCCTCGGACATGCATTGTTTTTTCTGTCGGTAATGGATAAGCAGATCCAATCGTCATTTTTACTTGCTCAGCCATTCTTTCACCGATGAGCAAGTTGTATTTATTACGAATATATGTAATGATGTCCTGGTCCAATTCATCTCCAGCTACACGAAGAGAACGGGAAACAACCACGCCATTCATTGAAATAACTGCAACTTCTGTTGTACCCCCACCAATATCCACCACCATACTGCCTATTACATCTGTCACTGGTAAACCTGCACCTAAGGCTGCTGCCATTGGTTCTTCGATCAGATATGTCTCTCTGGCACCAGACTCCATTGCCGCATCGAAAACGGCTTTTTTTTCTACTTCAGTTGCACC
>CAZPIM010000002.1:1652-57400 GCA_964586385.1 uncultured Anaerolineaceae bacterium | reverse complement strand
ACGATACCTTTACCGCGGACATTAACTAACGTATTAGCTGTTCCGAGGTCAATGCCAATATCGAGTGAAAATAAACCAAATAACCAACTTAAGGGTCTAAAAGCCAAATTTGTAGCTCCTGTGATGCATTAATAGCTTAAATTGCGATTATACCACATCAACTTTTTTATAATTTTTTATCCACCAGCCTGTTTACCAATAAGAAACCCACCATAAGCAAAAGCAAGCATTTTTAATGTTTTTCCAATAAAACAATATATTAAAAACTTGTGAATAGGCATTTTTAAAACCCCAGCCGTCATTCCTGCAGCATCAAAAGCGGGATTTGGAATAAGAGCGAGTACCAGTATAGTGACGTCTCCATATTTCCTCATCCAATTTTCTATTTTCTCATACCATTTTTTATTTTCAACAACAGCCTGACCACTGAAACCAGCCAGATACCCGGATATTTCACCCACAGTAGCGCCAGAACTGGACGCCAGAGCAACCCAAAATGGATTGAAAACTGCTCCCATCGCAGAAGTTATTAACACACCCGGTATAGGCAGAATTAATGTTGCATTCGTTAATAAGGAAGCTAAAAATATTCCAGGATAACCAAGTGCTTCAAGTTGTTTTACAGAATCACGTTTAATGACCAATATAACTGTAAGTGTAAGAACAAATATCAGTGCAATAATGCGGAGAATATTCTTACGATTCATCATAAATTATTATTGGCATTGTAAGATTCAACAGGTTTTAGAAGAGCTTCTATTCGGGAGATAACCATATCTAATGCAACCTGATTTTGGCCGCCTTCCGGTATGATTATGTCAGCAAATCGTTTTGATGGTTCAACAAAATCCATATGCATCGGTCTGACAGTATTGAGATATTGTTTAATGACATTTTCCATATTTCTTCCGCGTTCAGCAATATCTCGTTCGAGTCGTCGAATAAAACGAATATCGTCATCTGTATCCACAAAAATTTTCACATCAAAAAGTTCACGCAATTGTGGTTCAGCAAAGATTAATATTCCTTCAACCACAATAATCAATTGTGGAATGATTTTTTTAGTTTGTTTTGTTCGGGTATGTGTGGTGAAATCATAAATTGGCATTTCAATGGAATGCCAATTTTTTAACTCTTTAACGTGTGTAATCAACAATTCAGTTTCGAGAGAATTGGGATGGTCAAAATTTACTTTTGACCTAAGTTGTTCATCCATTGCGCTCAAGTCACGGTAATAAGCATCATGTGGTAAATAGACAATCCTATTCATTCCAATACTTTCGAGAATCACATTAGCAACAGTTGTCTTGCCTGAACCAGATCCCCCGGCAATTGCAATTACGAGTGGTTTTCTTTCAGAATGCATAAAAGAATTATAATCTACTTTATAATTTGGTTATCTGTTCATATTTTTTTTCGGGGTAAGGAATGCGCGAGATTTCGTTAAATCCTTTTTTTTGGGCTATCATCAGTTTATTCGGCATTTTATGTGCTACTGCAGCGGTAAACACAAAATATGGAAAAAAGTACCACTGGTTTGGGATAATATCCGTATCACTTTTCACTATAGGACGTCTTGTTCTTGTTCTTCCAATCATTCCCCAACCAAGATTTCAGGCAAGTATTTGGGTTTATATCGCCGCAATTGTTTTTGGAATTGCAGCGATAATTTTCCTGATCCCAGGAATAAAATTTCAACCGCTAATTCTTTCTCAACAACAATTTAAATTACGGACAAATGGACTGTATCGAATCGTCCGTCATCCTGCATACCTTGGCGAAATATTATTGTCTATCTCCATTTCCATTTTTTTTCGTTCCATAATTGGCGTTGCTTTGGTCCCAATTTGGTGGGCAGCATTTATTCTCCACATTATTCATGAAGAAGAACGATTAGAATTAGAAATTGGCCCTTTTTTTCTGGAGTACAAATCACATGTACGAGGAAGAATAATTCCAGTTCCACCTTTTGATTTGTCAAGTTCTTATTCAAAATATCCTTTCAAAAACTTAGTATTCAAAGGTGGCGGTGTTAAAGGGACTGCTTATTTAGGTGCAATCAAAGCATTATACGAAAATGATATTATTGACCAGATCGAACGGGTAGCTGGTTCTTCCGCAGGTGCAATCACAGCAACTTTGTTGTGCTTTAATAAAGATTTTCAGTCCATTAATTCAATGATGAATTCGCTTAATTTTCAAATGGTCCCGCAATTAAAAACCGAGTTTGAAACCAAAGAACCTGTTTGGTTACCGAAATTTATCGGTAAAGAAGTACTTAAATTGTCATCCGATGTGGAAGCCGTACAAAGACTTATTTCCAGGTATGGATGGTTTTCAAGTGAATATTTTTATACCTGGCTCAAATCAGTTATAGCTGAGAATTGCGATGGAAATCCTTTAGCGACATTTTCCGATTTTAAGAAATGTGGACATAAAGAGCTTTTTATTATCGCAACAAATGCCTCCAGGTTGGATGTTTCCATATTTTCATCCGAAAGGACTCCACATATGCCTGTTGCGGATGCCGTTCGAATGTCAATGTCGATTCCGTTATTTTTTGAATCGATGCAATTCAATGGTTCCCAAATCGGTGTGGGAGATATTTATGTCGACGGTGGCGTTTTGCTTAATTATCCAATACATATTTTTGATGAAGAACAATATGCCAAAGGGAATATTTGGTTCCGGAATGGCATCAACTGGGAAACATTAGGATTTTATTTGTATGCATCCCCGAATCTTATTTCTGAGAATGAAACAATTTCAAATTTTAAAGATTATATTACCCACTTATACGAATGCTATAATATCAGTTTACAATTATCTGAAGTGGATAATAATCAAATTGATAAAAGAAGAACCGTCGTTATTAATACATTAGATGTAAAAGCAACAGAATTTGATTTGATCAGCTCAGATTTGCGTTACCAAAATTTGGTTAATGAAGGATTTGAAGCAACAACTCAATATTTGCTTGATTTTCGTCATCCCTCAATCAAGTTTAATTGGTAGTAATTTTTTTTATTTGGCAAGAGCCACCGATGGGAGTCGGACCCATGACCTGGCGTTTACGAAACGTCTGCTCTGCCAACTGAGCTACGGTGGCGCTTTCGGGATTATACCAGTACAGGAAATTTTTAGGCAAGGATTAAATGATCAATGTAGCCATGATTTCATATCATACATGTCCTCTGGCAACCCTGGGTGGTAAAGACACCGGTGGGATGAATGTTTATGTTCATCAACTCACCAGACATCTTGGCCAAATGGGAATTCATGTCGATGTTTACACAAGATCACAAGATGAACATGTACCGCATATTTTGCACGATCTCGGTTATGGCAACCGTGTAGTTCACGTACCTTCCGGACCGGAAGTACCTCTCCCCAAAAGCGAGCTTGTGAGATATATCCCAAAATTTGTTGATGGTATTCTTCATTTCGCAAAAGAAAAAAATATCCAATACGATATCATCCACAGCCATTATTGGATGTCCGGTATTGCAGCAATTGAATTGAGAAAAATATGGAATATTCCTATCATCAATATGTTTCATACGTTAGGTTTGATGAAAAACAGAATTGCCAGAAACCCAAATGAAATTGAGGGGAATTATCGACTGGATGGAGAAAGAAAGGTGATTGCAGAGGCAGATCGTTTGATTGCAGCGACTCTAGCAGAAAAATCACAATTGGAATTTTTGTATGAATCTCCAAGTTCGAAAATCGCAGTTATTCCTCCTGGAGTAGACACATCCATGTTTTATCCAATTCCAAAAGAAGAAGCCAAGGATGTTATCGGAATTGATGCAAAAAGCAACATGATCCTCTTTGTAGGAAGAATTGAGCCATTAAAGGGAATCGATAGTCTGATCCAGGCAATTGCATTAATCCAAAAAAGGGGTGAATTAGCATGTTGCCCGCACAATCTGGCAATTATTGGCGGCGAGCCTGACGCATCTCCGGAAGAGATGAATGCAGAAATGGCCAGACTGCAGGATATGGTGGAGGAATTACACATTGAAAATCTGGTCATTTTCTTAGGAAAACAAGATCAGAAAATGTTACCTTACTATTATTCATCCTCAGAAGTTGTCGTTATGCCATCCCATTATGAATCATTTGGAATGGTTGCACTGGAATCGATGGCCTGTGGCACACCTGTCGTTGCATCACAAGTGGGCGGATTAGCATTCCTGGTACGAGACCAGGAAACAGGATTTGTTGTCCCTGGGAATGATATTGAAACTATGGCTAATCGTCTTGTCCAAATAATAAAATTTAAGGATCTTCAACAAAAATTAGGGAAGCAAAGCGCAGCCTATGCGAAAAATTATGATTGGAAAATAATCTCAGAAAAAATAAATGAAGTCTACCATCAGGAGATTAAGAAAAACAAACCTGAATAATTTCTAAATAACAAGATCAATCTTTACGGATTGAAGATCCCTTTTTTATCACTTCATTACCGTATTTATTTTTCAAAGTATCGTATATCTTTAAGAATTTACTTTCTTTTTCTTCTCCTGAATCCCAGAGACTTAATTGCTTTTCCCCTTGCGTAAATCGACTGACTGATATTCCAATTAATCGGATTGGCATTTTTTGATTCCAATGATCCATAAATATCTTTTTTGCATGGTCGTAAATAATTCCATCCTGATCAATCGGACTAGATAACGAAATCTGTCGGGTAAGCGTTTTAAAATCAAAATATCGAATTTTCACATGCACTGTAAATCCCATGAGATTTTTTTTACGCAAACGCGAACCTAATTTCTCAGAAATTAATTTCATTTCTTTTAAAATAACATCAATATCAGAAATGTCGTGATCAAAGGTCATTTCCTGGCTGACAGATTTCATTTCCCCGCTATTCTCAACTGGTCTTGAATCAATCCCAAGCGCATTATTTTTAATGAAATTCCCGTTTTTACCGAAATGTGCTACCAGGAAATCTTCACTAATGGTCGCTAATTTACCGATCGTCTTTATGCCATTGATCTTTAATTTTTCAGCAGTCTTCGGTCCGACACCCCAAAGCATATCCACCGAAAGAGGTGCCAAAAAGTCTGCTTCTTTTCCAGGTTGCACAACCTGAATTGCCCTTGGATACGTGTTACCACCTTTTTGTTTTTTACCATAATCATTTGCAATTTTTGCTACTAATTTATTGGTTGAAACACCAAACGAAGCTGGTAACCCGGTCTCAAAATCAATTTTTAGTTGCATATCTAAAGCAATTGCATAGCTTTCTTTCTGGATATCACTCACATCCAGAAATGCTTCGTCCACAGAAATTTGTTCCATTTGTGGCGTGAAATCAGCCAGAATATCCATTACTAGTTTGGATTTCTGAGAATATTCACGATGTCTCGAAGAAACCAGAATTAATTCCGGGCACAAACGAAGGGCTTGTGCAGTTGGCATCGCAGAATGAATTCCCATTTTTCTGGCAGCATATGAGCAAGATGCAATAACACCTCTTCCGGTTGGGCTGCCCCCCACTGCAAAAGGCTTATTCTTTAAGGAAGGATTCTTTAATTCTTCGACCGCACAAAAAAATGCATCGAGATCCATATGAATAATTTTTCGATATTTCATTATTATTCCATTGTAGTATCAGTTAGGAAATTCAATCCAATTCGTACAGCCGGTTATCATTGGGATCCATTCCATACATCATTGATAAATAATAAACAACATAGTCACCAAAAATACAGGTGTTATAAATTTGAGAAAGGATGCTAGCACCTCTGGCAACAACCTCATCTGTACCTATACCACTAGAAAGAAAGTAATTCTTTACATCAAAAACTTCATTAGACTGGTTACCATCCAGAAATTTGGAGTTAAAAAAGACAAATAATGATTGAGCAAGTATTTTTTCAGGAAAATAAATTCCGTTGATGGAATTTATTTTCATAGCAGGCAATTTTTCAAATTGTGCCCAGGATCTGGAAACGTTATTCATTCTTTCTTTCCAATATTTTGCCACTGGCACAAGAAAATCTATCCCAATAAAAACGATCATCCGGTCCATCATCTGTCCTGCCAACCGTTTCGCAGGGTTTTTGGCCGGGGGGACTGAGATGTCAATTTTTCTAATAATTTCCCGTAATTCTTTGCAAATATCTAAGACATTAAATTTTGATTGGTGTATCATCCCTTTCGACCAGGCTAAAGCCAGGCAAACCGTTATCATCAACGGGAATTGAATTAAATTTCCATTTAATTCTTTTAAATGTATAACTTCAACCTGATTTTTTAATAAGTCGTTTGCTATTTGAAAATCTGAATTTATGATTACGAATTTATTATTTTTACCCGCCAAAAGCTCAATTAATTGTTCGACCGCAATTGTTTTACTCTCGGGATTAATGAAAACAATTAATGAAAAATCAGGAATTCCTGAAAGACCACCAATCAAATCGTTAGCTAAATAAATTGGAATTTGAAATAATTGTTTGAAGATTATTTTTATTTCATCGAATTCATCATTAAATTGATCCGAACATAAAATGATTATTTGGTCATACGTTTTATTGTCTGTAGGAGCATAAAAAGATGAAAAGATTTTTTCTATCTTTTCAGGTAATTCATTAAGAGATTTGTGATAGTTTGATGAATCGGTATTTAAGATTGTCTCTACTTCATCGAAAAACAAATTCTCCTCCTATGATATGAGTTATATTTGCAATTGAATTAATTCGGTTTTTTAAGTATATTTGTTCCAACAGGAAAATGAAACAATAATGGATAATTTTACTCAAAACCGACCAATCATGTATCTCAACGGTCAATGGAAAGAAATCGAACAAATCGCTCCGGAAGAAATTGCATCCGATCTTTATGTAAATGGTCAATTTTGGCTGACATTTATGTGTTCACCATTTCAAATAGAGGAGCTCGCGATTGGATTCTTATATAACGAACACATCATATCTTCTTCGAATGAAATTGCAAATGTTTGGGTTTGTAAAAACAATCGTACCGTCGATTTATGGTTAAATCATTCTCAGGAAAAACCGAAAGAATGGCGCAGAACATCCGGTTGTCATGGTGGTCAGACATCACTCGTGAACTTAAATGAATCGGAATTCCAAGATAACGAATTGATTTGCCCTGATGTTATCTTAAACAAATTTGAAGATCTGCTTTCATTTCAAGAGCAGTATCGAAAAACAAGGGGTATCCATTGTTCGATATTATCTGATGGTGATAAATTATATTTGATCGCAGAAGATATTGGCCGACACAATACACTAGACAAATTAGCTGGTCAATACATGATGAATCCTCAAACGTGGAAAAGAAAATTGATATTGACTACTGGCAGAGTAAGTTCTGAAATGCTTCAAAAATCAGCTCATATCGGAGCCAATGTAGTCATTTCGAGAACAAGTCCAACTCAGGCATCAATAAAAACAGCCGATTTCTTGAATATTACATTAATTGGGTATGCCAGACGAAACCAGTTTATTATTTATGCTCATCCGGAAAAAATTGCTGCCCGATCAGAAATCGATAATTTATTTAAAATATTTTGTAATTAACAATTAAATTTAGGTTCCTTTTATTCATTCAATATTCAATTTTCAAAAATTTCTATTCTAAAAACCATTTTCTTCATTTGTATACCAGGTTGTAATAATACATATTTTAGGAGAGTATATGACCAACCAAGACCCAAATCTAATGAATCAGTTTTTGGCCAATATCTATCCCAAAGAACGAACATTCTTATTACCTGCTTTACACGCTGCTCAAGAGATTTATGGTCATATACCCGAAGAAATAGCAAGTCTGATCGCGAACGATCTTGGAATTCCCTTATCGGAAGTGTTCGGTGTGATTGATTTCTATACACTATTTCATACCACGCCTGTGGCTAAAACGGTGATCCATGTTTGTAATGACCCGGCCTGCTCGATGGCTGGATCTGAATCAGTTCTTAAGTTAATTTCCAAAAAAGTAGTTTATTACGATGAATTGAAACGATTTCCGAATATTACAATTGAAGTCGCTCCCTGCCTTGGTCTATGTGAACATGCACCAGCAACCTTAGTCCAGGGAATGGCAGTAAAAGGAAAAGAGTTGTCCACCTGGGACGATTTATTTTCTTCTAAAACCAACCGACCTGAAACAATCGTCGGAGGTGATTTGCGTTTATTAACCAAAAATTGTGGAAACGGTGAAACGACCAATCTTCTCCAATACGAAAAAAATGATGGCTACAAAGCATTAAAAACTGTTTTAGAAAATCCTAGAGAATTCACGATCGACCAAATTAAAAAATCCGGACTTGTCGGAAGAGGCGGCGCTGCTTTCCCGACAGGTATAAAATGGGAAGGAGCAGCAAAAGAGGAAGACGAAATAAAATATGTTGTTTGTAATGGAGATGAAGCAGAACCAGGCACATTCAAAGACAGAATATTAATGGAAGATGATCCACATTTAATTATTGAAGGATTAATTATCTCAGGTTATGCTATCGGTGCTTCGAAAGGATATTTTTATATACGTGGAGAATATCTTAATGCTTACGAACAAGTAAAGAAAGCAATTTATGAGGCGAAAAAAGCTGGATATTTAGGAAATAATATCCTCAAGACAAATTTTTCGTTTGAGATCGAAGTAAGACGTGGTGCTGGTGCATATGTATGCGGAGAAGAGACAGCATTGTTTGAATCGATCGAAGGAAAAAGAGGATTTCCAAGAATCAAACCTCCGTTCCCAATAAAATCTGGTTTATTTGGAAAACCAACGGTAATTAATAATGTCGAAACCCTCGCTAATATTCCTCTTATCATCAATTGGGGAGCTGAAAAATATCGAACAATTGGGACCAACAAATCTCCTGGTCCAAAATTATTTTGTCTTTCCGGTGATGTTCAAAAACCTGGACTTTATGAAGTACCTTTTGGAGTTTCGATAAATCATGTAATCAATTCTCTTGCCGGTGGAATGCGGGATGATATCCCATTTCAATCGGCTTTGATTGGTGGTGCAGCAGGAGCTTTCGCATTTGAAGATCAACTGGAAACTAAACTTACATTTGAAGATTTACGCGCTACCGGTTTGCCCCTTGGATCAGGGGTAATTACAATTTTTAATGCTAATCGGGATTTAACCGAAATAGCCCTCAAATTGGCAAATTTCTTCGCAGAAGAATCGTGTGGAAAATGTTTTCCATGTCAAATTGGTACACAAAGACAATTGGAAATCCTTAAACGCATAAACAACGGTGATATTGATCCAATGGATCAAAGCCGGCTAATGGATATTATTGCTACGATGACGGATACATCCTTATGTGGTCTAGGTCAGACTGCAGGATCCGCAATAAAAAGTCTAATGCTAAAAAGACCTGAAAAATTCAATTTACACACCCCAACACAAGTTTAATTGGGAGAATCATATGACTAATCCTGTCACAATCACGATAGACCAAATCACATTTTCAACAAGTGAGGATAATACGATCCTTCATGCTGCGGAAGAAATAGGTATCTCTATTCCAACGATTTGTTTTCATGACGCTACAACATCCAATGCACTTTGCCGAATCTGCGTAGTAGAAGTCAAAGGGGCACGTACGCTCATTCCAGCTTGTGTAGCAAAAGTAACAGATGGCATGGAAGTTCAGACCAAAAATGAGCGCGTAAATCTTGCGCGAAAGACAATTCTCGAAATGTTAGCCAGTACAAGTGATTTAAGTCAATCTCCAGAAATATTAGCCATTGTCGACGAATATCAAGCAGATGTTAATCGTTTTCCTGATGCAGAATTAAGAAACCCAGATATTATTGACGATAATTCGATGTTTATTAGGGATTACGCCAAATGTATTTTGTGTTGGCGTTGTGTTCAGGTTTGCGCAGATGATGCACAGTATGCTTATGCAATCAATTTCAAGGATCGAGGTTATCATACGCAAATCAGCACATTCTTCAGCAAACCATTACCTGAGACTTCATGTGTTTTTTGTGGGCAATGCATTGGTGTATGCCCTACAAATGCGCTTAAACCCAAAAAACAATGGCTTTTAGAGCTTGGAAGCAACCCAACGGAAATTATGAGCTTAACACGTAGCGAACGAAAAAAACTCATTAAAAGGTAGTTGCTTTGTATTGAGAGGAAAAATGGACGATTCGAACTCAAAAATTGTATCAACAACTTGCCCTTTTTGTGGTGTAGGCTGTAATTTAGAACTCCATATTAAAGATGAATTTATTTATAAAGTAACGTCACCTTTTGATTCTGTTGTAAATAAAGGAAATCTTTGTGTAAAAGGGCGATTTGGCTACGATTTTATTTATCATCCACGCCGTATAA
This sequence comes from uncultured Anaerolineaceae bacterium, assembly GCA_964586385.1. GTDB lineage: Bacteria > Chloroflexota > Anaerolineae > Anaerolineales > Anaerolineaceae > UBA6170. Next base: position 47,059 of record CAZPIM010000002.1, on the reverse strand, counting down.
CAACGCCATTAATTAGAAAAGTTCCACAAATGGCAGGTTCAAGAAAACAAGCTTTTGAACTAAGTGATTGGGAACAGGTTTCATGGGATGAAGCATTAAACCATGTTGCAGATCGCCTTGTCGAAATTTACAACCGCGATGGTTCTGACGCATTGGCAGTTTACTGTTGTGCTAAAGCAACAAACGAGGATAATTATTTGCTTCAGAAATTACATAGAGCACTTTTTCGGACTAATAACGTTGATCATTGCACACGTTTATGTCATGCTGGAAGTGTAGTTGGCCTTCAAAAAGCAATTGGATCTGCTGCCATGTCAAATACAGCATCGGAAGTTATGGATACTGATGTTTTCATCCTGACCGGGTCAAATACCGCAGAAACGCATCCAATTATTGCGATCCAAATGAAAGCTGCCATCCAAAAAAATGGTGCCAAGTTAATTGTCGTTGATCCCAGAAGAGTTGAAATGGTAAATTATGCAACTTTATGGTTACCTATGAAACCTGGTACGGATGTCGCAGTGTTTTCCGGTATGGCGCATGTCATCATTAAAGAGAAATTATTCAACCAAAAGTTTGTTGATGCCCGAACAGAATTTTTTAAAGATTTTTCTAAATCAATGGAAAAATTTACACCTGAATATGTCGAAGAAATATCAGGAGTCGATAAAACTCTAATAATCGAAGCTGCCAGGCTGTATGCAAATGCGGACAAAGGAGCAATTTATTGGGCATTAGGCATTTCACAATCAACTCATGGGACTGATAATGCTTTAAGTCTGATCAATTTAGCGCTACTTACCGGTCATGTTGGTAGACATGGTACCGGCTTAAACCCGCTTCGTGGGCAAAATAATGTTCAAGGTGCATCTGATTCCGGCGCAATGCCCTGGCATTATCCTGGATATCAGGAAGTAAATGATGAAAATGTAGCAAAAAAGTTTGAAAAAGCCTGGAATATTGAATCTGGGGGGTTAAACCGGAATTTGGGATTAACTACGACCGAGATTTTAACAAACGCTCACCCAGGTGGTGTTCGGGCTTTATATATTATGGGTGAGAATCCTATGATGTCAGAACCCAATCTTAATGAATCCCATAAACATATGCAGAATCTTGAATTTATCGTTGCTCAGGATCTTTTTATTAATGAATCAGGTGCTTATGCAGACGTTTTCCTGCCTGCTGTTTCTTTTGCTGAAAAAGATGGCACTTTTACCAATACCGATCGAAGAGTCCAAATCGTAAGAAAAGCTTTGACACCACGTGGTCATTCCAGAGCGGATTGGGAAATCATTTGTGATCTGGCAAAACGTATCGAATCCCGATTAGGAAGATCAAACTCTGCCTTTTGGGACTATCAACATCCATCTGAAATTCTTGATGAGATGGGCTCTCTCGTTCCTTCTTATCGGGGAGTAAAATACCATCGTATCCAAAAAACCGGGTTACAGACCCCTGTTCCGGATGAAAATCATCCGGGCACTCCATTTCTTTATCAGGAAAGTTTTCCATTAGGCAGGGCGAAATTTCATTCACTCGTTTATCGAACAATTGATGAAGAACCTGACTTAGAATTCCCCCTTATTCTAAATACTGGGCGATTATTGGAACACTGGCACGGGGGAACCCTAACTAGAAATTCCTGGCTCGATGACCTGTATCCGGAAGCAACCGTGGAAATCAATCCGATTGATGCCCAAAAAATTGATGTTGAAAATCATGGTGTCGTGAAAGTATCAAGTCGGCGAGGAGATGTTATTTTACGTGTTTTGGTTACAGAAAAAACAATCCCCGGGGTAATTTTTATACCTTTTCATTTTGTCGAAGCTGCTGCAAATCTTTTAACAAATGATGCTCTTGACCCGGAAGCAAAAATTCCGGAATTTAAAGCCTGTGCAGTAAAAATTGAAAAATCAGATGAAAGTAAATTACCTGACCGAAGTCTTTTCCAACCAAGAGGTAGATATTAAAAAGACAGGTGCAATAAGATTGCACCTGTCTTTAACAATATTCTTTAGTTGATTTCTATTGCATCTTTTATAAGTAGAAATAACGCATTATTGTTTTAGGCATTTCATAATTACGATAAAGATAAATTTAAAATCATTCGAAATATTCATCAAATTGGAGAGATTTTATTTTTTCCCTTTTGGTAAATTGGAAATCAGGTCTAAAAATTCATCCCATTCTTCCTTGAAGAAATGCAGTGTAATATTATTGAGCTCAAGATGATAAGTCGTTTCACCATCTGGTTCATCAGCCTTCCATGCCATATAGTTTGCGGTTTCACATAATGTTTGAGTCATTGGATCATTTGTAACCATCGTTTTTCCTCCAGTTTGTTGTCATAAAATTCTTATGATCAGGTAATTGAATTAAGCCATTATTTTTGTTTCATCGACTTTCGTAAGAATAATGGTAATTTCTTTATGAGGTTTATTATACTCTTCATCCACAAAGGCGGGTTCGGTTCTCTAGGAATTCTTTTCTTTAGTTCTGTCCAGGGATAAATATCAAACATTTTTGAGAATATATACTGCCCTAAAAGTTTGGATGTAGCCAAAACTGGTGCTGCCAAAATTACTCCGATTATGCCAAAGAGAGAACCAAAGATAATAGCTGCAACCATCACGGCAGCTGGATGAACCTCCAAAGCCTCGCCCATTAACCTTGGCACAACCAGGTTATCCAGTATGACGTCTGTAAGCCACGCGAGTCCAATCACAATTAATGCATAAGGGAATTGTTGCAGATTAAAAATGGTTGTATCCTGAAACAATACGACCAAACCATACGTCGTCCAGGCGATGACAGGACCAACATAAGGTACAAACCTGGCAAGTCCTGCGATGATTGCCAGACCAAAATAGAAATTGACTCGTAGTGAACCTAACATGATTGTGTAAAACACAATCGTCAACATAATAATGAGCAATTGACCACGAAAAAAAGCGTTCCAAATTCGGTTAAGTTCCAAACCCATGTTTTTGATATCTTCGTCATATCCGGGAATTGAAAATTTTAATATCTCGCCTGAAACACCTTTTGTTTCCGCCAAAATAAAATAGGAGATTAAAACCGCAAAGAAAATCCATCCGATAGTAGAAGCTGTTCCTGCAGCTAAAGATCCAACCAAAGTTCCTAATCGTGAAATAATTGGCTGCACCATGCTTAAAATTTGGTTTCCTAATTGAACTAAATCCAATTGTGAGAAATCAATTTCGAATGGACCAAAAACGTACCTCTGGTTTGATAAATTTTCTAAAAACGTCGGAACATTTACGATCTCGACTTGAATAAATTTAATTAAGGACGTTAATTGTTCGAATATTGCTAACCCGCCCAAAGTTAATAAACCTAACAAAATGATGATTAAAAATAAATATATAATTCCAACTGCTATGTTCCACGAGAATCTCAACTTCACTTTTAAGAAATTTGCCGCAGGATTAATTAAATATGCCAACATAAATGAAATCATTAATGGACCAAGAATCGTATTAAATCTGATAACAATTCCGGCTAATATTGCCACTAGCGCCAGTGCTACCACAAGTTTTGTCGTTGTGGACCATTTTGGAGAATTCTCAAATAATGAATTTTTCATAAAACCTTCATAATATTTTAACCATTCTATAATTAAAAACAATAAAGCTCCTTATAAAAGGAGCTTTATTTTAAATTCTTTGAAAAATTACGGGCAAGAACCAGCCCCGAAAAATGAGTTCATAATTCCGGGAGCAATATCACAATATAAATTCATTTGATCTATGACAATAACTAAGCCAACACAAATACAAATCAGAAATAGAACAACAATTAAAATTATGAGCCATAATTTACTTTTCTTTTTTGGCGGTGTCATATTTCGATTGGGTGAAGATGGAACTTGACCTGAATAAACCGGTGGAGGTGGGACGGATTGCATTGAAGAAACCGATTGCATTGGAGGGACAGGAGGTACACTTTGCATCGGTGATGGCGTTGGAACTGAAACCATTGGTGAACTGGAAAACGATTGTGGTGGAACACTGACAAATGTTTGATTAAATTCAGGTGTTGGAACAGCGGCGCGCGTAGCATCGGGGTCAAATTCAGAAACTTCAAATTGAAGCGTCGTTGAATCAGCTAATCCAATGATTACACCGGGAATCAATGCCTGAGGACCAGAAATGCGTTGCCCATTCAAAAATGTTCCATTTGTCGAACCTAAATCTTCAATTACAAAACCTTGACCGGCGATGAAGATTTTTGCATGTCGTCTGGAAACTTCAGTATCATTGATGACAATTTCGCAGCTTGCATCTCGCCCAATAAACATTTCCGTTAAATCTAATGAGAAAACCTGGCCTGGATTTCCGCCCTTACGGACAACCAATTGAAAATTGGAACTCATTGACTCCTCCTATGAAAATTATTCATTTCACAAGTTTACAAATCTTCCAGTTCAATGTCAACTATTTTAGTTCATCGAAGTAGGAATTAATTTTTGTAAATCACGATAACCAATTCTTTGGATTCCTTGTTGCTCGATAAATTTTAAAATAGACTCATCCCGAAATAGGTTAAAGTCGCCGACGCGACATTTCCAGTCTGGGGTAATTCCCCGAATTTCCGATGAATCTATCGTTGGATGGATAATAAAATGAGTAATTCCAGGAGGTAATTTCTTAAAAATTTCTTTCGCTTTTTCCATCCTGTTTTCAGGATCGTTTAGATCCATAGATAATAAATTATCCAGTAAAGGAAACTGCAACTCTTCAAGATGGGACACAACGGCTGCAATAGTTTTTGCAGAATCCTCATCTAAACCAATATTAAGCCATCCTTGTTCATCCATTCGAAACATCATTAAGGGTAATTGATATTTAAGACCAAATTCTATATAACTAGTCATAAATTTCGGATGCGCGACTGTCCCCATATGCGTATCCAAATGAGAAGGTAATAATTTTTCACCCATCATCCTTTTAATCTGTTCTTCAAGTTCGATGGAAGCAAATTGAGAATCAGCAAATTCCTGTGCAGATGAAGATTCTGAATAAAAATAACCTTGTCGGTCTATTAAACCACTCTTCACATCACGTGTGGAAATAGGTCCCCAACGATAGGTTTTCCATTCACTTGTAAGGGTTAGATGAACCCCAAGATCAACATTCGGAAAAGAATTCTTTAACTCCACCGCTGATAAAAACCATGGACAAGGTACCATGACAGCACCTGAAGTTATGATACCAACCTCATATAATTCTTTAAATGCATCAACCGATGAATGACACATTCCGATGTCATCTGCATGTATTATCACTACACGATCATCTGCATCAAACCCCAATCTTTTTAATACCGGATTTGAATTAACCATTAAACCCTCCATTTCTTATTATTATAGAATTATTTTCATAGGAAGGTCAAGGAATCAAATACCCCACCGTGCCGTGTGCCGCGTAGTTTTGAACCTGCAAAAGCAGGTAGGCGCTCTCTTCGTCGTTTACGCCTTGGCCGAAGCCTATCGCGTTCATTACGAAATATTGAGTGCCATTTAAGGGGTGTTGGCTCAGAACCGGATGTGCTGCATCACGAGCACAGCAGGGCAACTTTTTTATACCACAAACTATTTTTATTGACTAGATTAAGTAAAGTTAAGAAAGATTAAATTTTTTGACAGTATTGTATTGAATTCTTGACCAAATATTATTCATTTAATATACTAAAACAAAAAAGGTGATATGAAAAAATTTGCATCAATACTATGTTCATTGTTTTTTCTCTTAATTCTTGTATCTTGTTCGCAAAAAAAGACAATAGCTATAGAATCAGCCTGGATTCGGCCAGGGATAAAAGGGAATACAACTGCCGGCTATTTTGTTCTGGTTAACCCAACCAATCAATCTGACAAACTTGTTTCTGTCAGTGGTAATGCTTCTAATCGAATTGAAATACACCAGACATCGATGGAAAATGATGTCATGTCGATGCACGAACAAGAATTTATTGAGATTCCAGAAAAAAGTAAAGTTGAATTCAAACCCCAGGGTCTTCACATCATGTTAATGGACCTCACTGCTGATATTATCGAAGGCGGTCAGATCGAACTTACTTTTCAATTTGAAAAAGCAGGATCGATTAAACAAACATTTGAGATTAAAACATCGGTTGAATGATGCCAGATAAAATCCGTTCATTTATTGCAATACCAATCTCGAAACCAATTAAAGATAGAATTTTATCAACCATACATACATTTCAACAAAAAAGCTCTACTAGATCAATTAAATGGGTTGAACAGAAAAACATACATATTACAATCAAATTTTTGGGTAATTCTGAATTCGAGATTCTTAATCACCTGGCTAAACAAATCCATAATAGCCTGGAAAAGACGAGATCCTTTGAATTGACATTCTCGAATTTAGGAGCATTCCCTTCCATAAGGAATCCAAGAGTCATATGGGTAGGATGTCAAATCAATGAGAAATTAGCTAATTTATATAAACTTATCGATCAAATTTGTGTTGAAAATCACTTTTTATCAGATTCAAAGCCACTATCACCACATATCACAATTGGGCGTGTCAAAAGCCCATTAAAAGAAGATGATTCCCTTCAATTAAATGATGTAATGACCAGTCTTAAAACCGTTGAGTTGGGTAGTCAGAAAATCAATAATTTTTTCTTATATAAAAGCGAATTAAAACCAAACGGACCAATTTATTCACCAATTGATGAATTTGTACTTATACCCTGAATTTACTAACCTATTTTTCATGTTAAAATGAATAAATTCAATTTTTCGACATGAGGTGAAACCTGAATATTTTAGAAGTTGCAAAATTTGTTGTTGATACGCTTGATGAAAAAAAAGGGGAAGAAATATTACTTCTGGACGTTCAAAATATTGTTTCCTACGCTGATTACTTCATTTTTTGTTCGGGGACAAGTGACCGCATGCTTGATGCTTTGGCAAAAAGCGTTCAGGAATCTGTAAAATTAAATTATGCAGTCTCCTCAACGATCGAAGGAAATCCTGAAAACGGATGGTTGATCCTGGATTTAGGAGATATGATCGTACATTTATTCTCTCCGGATCAACGACATTATTATCGCCTTGAAGATTTGTGGAGCAAAGGTAAAGTAATTATTAAATTACAATAACACGTACCTAAATAAACACATCAATGGTCAATGCCAAAAAGATAAAAACCAAATACATACTTGAATATCGATACATTTTGTAAGCGACTTTATTTCCTTCTATCCTGACAACCTGCCAGGCGGAATACAATAACCAAAGTCCCAAAACTATGGCAGAAATTAAAAAAAATGTTCCACCTAACTTAAATATTGGCATTAACAGAGTAAGAATAAATAATTGAATCGTATAGATGAAAATTTGTGAGCGGGTTTTCTTCTCACCCAGGATAACTGGCATCATTGGGACATTTGCACGGGCGTAATCATTTTTTCTGACGATTGCTAAAGCCCAAAAATGAGGCGGTGTCCATAAAAATACCAGCCCAAACAAAAATAGCGAAGGTATGTTGAGACTCCCTGTTACGGCTGCCCAGCCAACTAACGGTGGAATTGCTCCCGCACCTCCACCAATGACGATGTTCTGCACTGTTAAATGTTTTAACCAAAGACTGTAAATAAAAACGTAATAAACCATTCCTACCATCGCCAAAACAGCAGATAATAGATTCACAAATCCGGCATAGATGAAAAATGCAAAAACAATTTCAGCAATTCCGAGTGCCAATGCTTCTGCAGGCAGCAAACGACCAGCTGGAAGTGGACGCCTGGAAGTTCTTTGCATGGATTGATCAATATCTCTGTCAATGTATTGATTGATGGCTGATGATCCACCGGCTGCCAGCCCACCGGCCAATAGAGTCCAAAATGTAACACTCAACTCAGGAATTTTCCCCCCACCAACAACCATGCCTCCATACGTTGTAACCAAAAGTAACAAAACAATTATCGGTTTATTTAATTTTACAAAATCAGACAATCTTTGTTTATCATTGAAAATGGTTAATTTTTCTGCTGAATCATCACGTTTTTCAATTTTAGAAATTATTACTGAGATCATCAGGGAAATATAGAATGCCGCAGCAGATACTGCATGCGTTCCTACTAGATCCAACGGAAAATTCCTTAATACTTGCAGCGCACCAATCAGGATTTGTCCAACAAATAAAGAGAAAGCTAACGTTGTCGAAATTAGCATTATGTTGGATTTTCGATAATAAAACCAGGTTTTTTGCAATACATAAATTGATACTATCGTAACAATAACTGCCAGTATTCTATGAAACATGACCAAAAAACCATTAATACTCAGATTCATAATATCGTGACAGATAGGAAAACCTGAACACATCACAGATGAATCTGTTGCTGAAATATAAACCCCTATAACAATTAAGATTAATGCGCTGATCGACCAAACATCGTAAATTGAAAATTTTTTATCCAGAAACTGCCATTTTTGTTGATATCGATACGAAGTTGCCCAAATCGTCGCTAAACAAATTTCTAGAATTCCAAACAAATAATAGATTGAATCGATGTATGTTTCTGGGATAAATTGAGAAAATTGGAAAAAAATATATATAGCCAATGTCAAAACGGTAAAAAAACCAAGAATGTTTTCCCTATGAGTAAATTTTTTCCAGATATTCCCGAAAAGCATAATAAAAAAGGCAATAAATAATGTAATTGCTGGAAAAAATAATTGAAAACCAGGTAGATTTAAAAAATTTTGACCATCAATTAAAAAAAACTTTGAACAAATATTTGATTGACAATAACTGACAAAATCGTTATTTTTGAAAATTAAGATTTGAACAATATTCAGAAACAAGATGGATAACATTGTAAAAAACAAAATATTTAATTTCTTCTCTTGACTTCGATTAATTTTATTTCCCATCCCTGAAATTCTCTTTCTATTTTTATGAATTATTATTTTCTCTGATCAATTTCTTAATAAAAAAGGGATACCCCACCCCAACTACACTTGCAAAGAAAAACCACTGAATCGCATACCCTAAATGCGGACCTTCAGTAATTTCGACTTCAACTTCCTGAGGATATGGTAAACCATCAATTATTTTCTTTTCCAATTGAACATAAACAGGGAGTAAATCATAGGATATTCGTTTGTTCAATTGTTCAAAATTAACTAACAAAAAAAAATCAGGATTATTATCTTTAATATCAAAATTCGACCCAAACGAATTTACTTCTTCCCCCATTCTCAGCACACCATGAATCTCATGGATTGAACTTGACAATTGATCAATTTCCCCGATTTGGTTGATATCGTCAAGTGAGATCCATCCACGATCTACTAAAATTGCTTTATCTAAATTTTCTATAAGGAAAGGAGTTAAAACATGATATCCAGGTATGTTCTGATAAACATGGTTTTGGAGGAAAACCTGTTGACTAAAATCAAATCTGCCCGATACGGATGCACTCCTATATTCAGAAGATAAAAGGAAATCAGAATCCGGATCGTTATTGATGATTAATTCAGGTAAGGCGATTTGTTTCAGGTAATGGTTATTGAAGTTTCGACGCCATTCTAACCTATCTAATTGCCAAAAACCCAGCCGAATTAAGGTGATCATCGCTACAATTGAAAAAAATGTATAAAAAATGGGTTTAAGCCGGTTTGGTTTCATCATCATGCTTAACCACCATTTGCAAATCATTTCGGATTGGAAAAATGATTAATGAAAATAAAAATCCTAATACCCCGGAAGGTAAACCAATTGCTAAAAGTCCTTGAAAACGCACATAACTCGTAATTCTTGGGCGTACCTCAATGCCCATTATTTTGCCGGGTTGAAACGTACAGGTTAGCGAATAATTGTCTGATTTTTGTAAATTTAAAACTCCTTGTGAGCCTGGTGGAACCCAAATTGGTCCTAGTTGATGGTTATCTGTGTCCTCATTATTGACGACAATACGGTCGCCTTCATAAAAAACGATGTTTTCTGGAATAGAAGGTACAGAAAATCCATTTCGAATCCTTTCGGCTGTACCAAAGGGAATTGTTATTAAGATTTCATCCTGAGAATTAGATTCTCCCTGGGTCAAGACCTGAAAACTTGCTTCACTGATTATGAATCCAAAAATGAGGCAAATAATTAGTGAAATGAATAATCGGAAGGCATATTTGGAAATCATTTATTTTAACTTTTAACCAGTCGTCTTAATTAAATATTTAATATCAGATACCATATCAGATACAGATACGTCCACAAAATATGTTACTTTTAAATTTCCATTTTTGTCGATCAGATAAAGTCGAGTCGAATGGTCAACAAGATAATCTTTAGATCCATCCGCAAGTCTTTCCTGGCGAAAAACACCATAATCTTTCCAAACTTGATTTAATGTAAGTTCATCTCCCGTTAATCCAAAAAACGAATCATCAAAGGAGTGTAAATATTTCGTTAATTTTTCTTGCGTATCACGTTTTGGATCTACAGTAATAAAGAGAATCTCCACTTCATCAGCATTATTTCCCAAATCTTCTTTTACTGACTTTAGTTTATATAAAGTCGTTGGGCAAATATCCGGGCAGTATGTATAGCCAAAAAAAAGAATCTGGTATTTTCCTTTATGATCATTCAAGGAATACAGATCTCCCTGTGATGATTCCAAAGTAAATATCGGGGCAGGTGCAGCAGTTGTGATTTCGGAGCCTTTTATCTTGTAAGGCTCAATTAATAAAAAAGCTGAACCAAGGATAATTGCGGCAAGAAGGCTTAATAACCAAAAAAAACCACGATTTTTCACCATTTAAATCAAACACCCATTAAATATAAAGCAGGATAAAAAATAATCCATATCACATCTACAAAGTGCCAGTAATTTGCGGAAGCTTCTACCATATAATGGTTTTCCTGGGTAAATTTACCCTTCAGCCCAATTCGCAAAACAAACAAAAGGAAAATGATACCGGTTAAAACATGAAATGCATGCATACCTGTCATCATATAAAATACCGCCCCTTGCGCACCATCAGATGGGCCGAAATGAGCATCCGCCCATTCCAAGCCAACCACCCCAACAAGAAATCCAACTCCAAGAATGATAGTAATTACTAAAGATGTAAGGAATCCTTTCGTATTCCCTTTGGAAATCATTACTTCAGCTCGATTCATAAAAAAACTACTGATCAGTAATACTGAAGTCACGATAAGGCCTAAAATTTGATTTAATTCTAGTTTTTGATTTCCCAAAAGGTAAAATCTACTAACTAATAATCCTCCAAACATAAATGCATCGGATGCAAAAAATAGCCATAAACCTAATCGACTGATGGATTTTTTTTGGTTAATTTGTTGCTGAGTTGAATTGATTGCACTCATTAATGATCTCCTTCATCTTTTCGAAATAAACGCAAGAAATGCATAAAATAATGAAGAACTAGCACGATTTTAAAAATTGCGATTAACCATAAAAGAATTTGTGGGACATCATTTACCCCTAAGAAATATTCAATCGCAGTTAAAACACCTAAAAGCAAAAAAACAACGATGCCTCTTTTTAATGAATCCAGTTTTTTCATATTCCAACCTCGTTAATTATTTCATCAGAGTCTTTCAAATCCACATACTTGCTTCCTGCTAGTCCATAATCATATGGGTTTCCGACTACACGAAATTCTTTGTGATGATAATTTTCGATTGGTGCCGGAGATGGCAATATCGACCATTCAGGCGAGCGGGAATTCCAAACATTATCTTTGGCCAATTCACCTTTTTTTGCACTCCAAATTAGATTGATAAAGAAAATCAATATCGAAAAAGCAATTAGAAATCCCCCTATGGTGATCAATAGGTGTGTGCTGTCAAATCCCAGATTTGGATCATAGTCTGCGATTCTCCTTCGCATTCCCAATAAACCGATCCGCATTTGTCCAAATGTCATTAGCAGAAACGCAGGTGTCATCAAATAAAAATGGATTTTACCTAAGGTTTCATTCATTTTTCTTCCAGTGACTTTGGGATACCAATAATAAATCGCGGCAAATATCGGAAAAATAAACCCGCCAAACATCGTGTCATGGAAGTGCCCAACAATGAAATAGGTATCATGTAAATGTAAATCGGTAGAAACAGTCCCAGCTGGAGGACCTGTCAATCCGCCCATTAGAAAAACGATGATTGCACCTAAGGTGAATAGCATTGGTACAGGGAAACGAGCTTTGCCCTGCCACAAAGTTGCAACCCAGCTAAAAAACTTCACACCGGTCGGTACAGCAACTAATAAAGTGCTGTACATAAACGGAACCCGTAAATATTCCTCGATTCCGGCCGTGAACATATGATGGCCCCAAACCAGAAAACTTGTTAACGCAATGCCTAAGGAGGACATGGCGACCCATTTGTATCCAAACAGAGGTTTCCTGACAAAAACCGGTAGCAACTCACTAATGATTCCGAGACCTGGAAGAATAAAAATGTATACCGCAGGGTGTGAATAAAACCAAAATAGGTGCTGGAATAAAACCGGATTACCACCTTCCGCGGGAGTAAAAAAACTCATTCCTAATAATCTTTCAAACATAACCAATTGAAATGACAAACCTATCAATTGGGTTGCGGTAAGTGCCATAATCGAGGTTGCCAAAACAGACCAACCAAAGATAGGCATCCGGAATAAATTCATTCCAGATGCGCGCATTTTGATAATCGTTGCGATCAAATTTAATGCACCAAGAATAGATGACCAACCTGCGATATAAACGCCTAGAAAAAACATTTGAATGCCCATCGGTCCACGAACGCTTAATGGAGGATAAGCAGTCCAACCGGTTTCGAAACCACCAAAGAACATCGCACTTAACAAAATTAAAGATGCAGGAATTGCTATCCAAAATGAAAACGCATTTAACCTCGGAAAAGCCATGTCATCAGCGCCAATCAATAATGGGATCACGTAATTGCCTACTGCTGCAATTCCAGTAAGAATGGACACTATTAAAACCATTCCATGAAGTCCAACCAATGTATTAAACTGAACAAAATTAAGTATTTGAAGGCCAGAAGCTGATAATTCCACTCTGAAAATCAGTGCCAATGTTCCACCAACACTCAATAAAACCATGGATAAAATCATATATTGGATACCTATGACTTTATGATCAAGTGTAAATTCGAAATACCGTCTAATTCCGGTAAAGCCTTTTACTAAATGTGGTTCAGAAACTTCTTCTCCTAAAGCGGATTTCCACCAATCTGTAAATGCTCCCAAACCAATTAAAAAGAAAATAGCTCCAAAAAGACCTCCAACAACAATGGTAGGTTCAGTTTTCCATCCCAAGCCCATAATTGTTCGAATTAATGAAAAAATACCAACGCCAATTAATGTTCCAATAATTTGAAAAATCAAACCGCGTAAAATTCCGATTGACCATATTTTTTTCATAGAATTTTCCTCGAATTATTTGATTGATTTAATAAATTCAACAATATTTTTCAGATCATCATCATCGAATAAATCGCTATAAATTGGCGGCATAATATCCGAATAATTTTCAACAATGTCTTCTTTAGGATTAATGATGGAATTTATTAGATATTCATCATCTACGATTATTTTTTCTCCGGTTGTCAATATGCGTTCAGTGCCAAATAAACCCAGCCAGGTAGGACCAACACTTGACAAACCATCCAAAGAATGACAGGCAATACATCCATTATTTGTGACAAGCTTTTCACCCTTTTGGACAGGATTCAGATTTTGAAAGCCCATCTCGCTATCAACCCAATCCTGAAAGCCCCCATCCGTAACTACTTTGACGGGGCTGTTCATATACGCATGAGCCCCACCACATAATTCAGCACACATTAAGACATAGTCACCTGTGATTGTTGGTGTGAAGCGTAATTCTTTTACCAGGTTTTCACCTGGCAAAACATCCTGTTTTACTCTAAATTCCGGTACCCAAAAAGAGTGAATAACATCAACTGAGCTTAGAGATAATTTAACTTGTCGGTCCACAGGCAAATACAATGTATCAGAAGCAATATCGAAATCAGGGTATTCAAATTTCCAAAACCATTGTCCGGCAGTGACATTCACTGTTAATGCTTGAGGATCTATTTTTCTTGTTTCCGCGAGTGATTTTGCCCCCATATAAGAGAAGAAAATAACGGTAGCTAAGGGAACGATAGTCCAAATTATTTCGAGTTTTGTAGATCCTTGAACAAATTTTCCATCTTCCGATTCCCCTTTTTTTTGACGAAAAACAATCAAACTATAGACCATAAACACTGATATTAAAGAAAAAAGAAACGAAATGATAAAAAAGTGTGTATTGAATAACTTGTCGATAATTGAAGCTTGCGTACTTGCCTCAACTGGTAAAAGACCAATCGATTGTAATAAGTAATTTGTTAATATTGTTAAGATGACAATAAGAACTGATGCGATTGCAATATGTTTCATATGGCTTCTTTTCCTATAAAACTAGAAATTTATTCGGTTTTCACCCTCCCGGATGCTTGGATTAATAGTACTATATACACCCTTATTATCCAAATTTTTGTAATATTAATATTTAGTTATTCTGGTTTAGTAAATTATTCTGTCTATTCGGACAATTAATAAATAGAAGCCGGTTTTCCTCCGGCCTCTATTTGGATCATTCATTCATATAGGCAATTATTTTAGCGAGGTCACGTAAGTCAAAACCTGCCAGATCTCATCTTCCGATAATGAATTTTTGTGAGCAGGCATAGAAGAATTATAAGGATCCATGCTCCCGCCTTCTGCAACACGATAATATAAGTAATCTTCACCAACTGAAGTTACAACTTTGGTTAGGTCAGAGGCGGGTGGGGTTAAAGCTTGACCTGCAGGACCATCGCCTTTCCCGCTGACCCCATGGCAAGATGAACATGTGACATCATATATTACTTTTCCAGCTGCAAGCGCATTTGAGTCTCCAGCTAGAGGATTGGTCTTACCTGCATATTCTGCAGGCACAACAGTTTCTTGTTCGCTGGCACCACCCCCACAAGCGGTAACTATTACAGCAGTGAAGATTAAAACAAACAACAAAAATCTACCATTCTTTTTCATAAGAACCTCCCAGTTCATTGATTTATTAAAAACCATCCAAAATTATAGGATCATTACTTTTTTTTGCAATGATAATTTATAAGCTTTAATAATTGTCCCTTCCAAATAAACTTTTTCATATAAAAGTATATTGATACCAATTCTGAATGAGACTATTCGTTAATTTAATGAGGAAATATGTCACTAACACAAAATGCAAATTTAGACTTAAATATAATCATTCTTATTTGTTGGTTTGAGGTGTAATAAATGTTCAGAATTAGCCGTAGATTAGATTATGGAATTAAATTAATGGTAGCTTTAGCACAGGATAGCGAAAATCTTCCAAAATCAACATCAAAAATTGCGAAGGACTTACAAATTCCTTTACCATTTTTACATCAAATTGGTCATTCATTAATGCAGTCGGGTTTAATTAAAGCGACTCCAGGTCCTAAAGGCGGGTTAAAATTAAATATCCCTGCTGAAAACATTTCAATTTTAAATATTTCTGAATCGTTGGAAGGACCTATTTGCCTGAACAATTGCCTGGAAAATGGATTTGAATGCGAACAGGATGGAAATTGCACAACCCAAAATATGTGGTCACATATGCAAGCACAAATATTAGATTATCTGGAAAGTGTAAGTTTGTTTGACCTGGCAAGACCTTCTTTTTCTGAAAACATGGTCATCAATTCATCCTTTTTATCATTCGTTTCGGATGTGAAATAACTCAAAATATAGGAATTAATTTCTTATCTATTCCTTTTTATTAAAATTATTTCGATTTGTAAAAATTAAAATTTTATTTTAATGCAGCTAAAATCTGGTTACTATGACCTTTAGGCACCACATTTTCGAATATCTCGATAATTTTTCCTGTTTGATTTATGAGGAATGTAGTCCTTTTTACGCCAAAATATTTTCTGCCGTACATACTCTTTTCTCCCCAAACACCATATAGATCACAAACTGAATGGTCAACATCCGCAAGGATTGTAAAAGGCAATCCATATTTGGTTTTAAATTTTTTATGTGATTTTGATGTGTCCGGACTTACGCCTAAAATTATTACCCCATTCGATTCATAATTTGAGTAGTCATCTCGGAATTCACATGCCTCAGTTGTACAACCGGGTGTGTCATCCTTTGGGTAAAAATAAAGAACAACTGGTTGGCCAAGATAATCTGATAATTTTCGTAAATCTCCATTTTCATCCGCTAATTGAAAATCTGGTGCAAATTCATCCTTAAATATCGCCATTTCATCCTCCTTATTGATCAAAAACAATTTTGCCCATATTATCGACATTGTATCCGTCCAAAGCACGGACAGTTTTGCGAAATTCTAAATCACTCATTGCCTTTCGAACTGAAGATAACAATTCGCTGACAAAAAACTTCTTTGGAAAGATTAAATCATATTGCTCCTGATATAAAGGAACAAAATCCAACCCTAATGCCTTTGCTGCGCTGGCAATACCCAATCCTGTGTCTGTCCTCCCACTTCCAATAGAAGCTGCAACTGCTAAATGAGTGAATTCCTCATGGTCATATCCTCGAATCAAATCCGGTAAAATTCTATTTTTACCTAGGTGATAATCCAGCAAAACTCGTGTTCCAGCACCCCTTTGACGGTTAACAAAAGTAACGTCTTCCCGGATTAAATCATCCAATTTAAAGATTGATTTCGGGTTACCTGTTTGAACAATAAGCCCCTGTTCTCTAAAAACCCAATTAACAACCACTACCTCTATAGAAAAATCAGTTAGATATTTTTTAACAAAACTTAAATTGTATTGGCCGTTACTTTCATCTAATAAATGCGATCCACCAAAATGCGATTCGCCTCTTTTTATGGAAATTAACCCACCTAAACTACCAACGTTCGTAGAAACCAGTCTTTTTCCTTCTTTTGACACATACGCGGCTAATAAATCGATTGTTAGATCGTGTGATCCAATAACAAAAATCGTATTTTCGATATCCTTCTTGTTTTTAGTAATATATATTTTTATTCTTTCTCCTGCTTCGACTCCTTGTGTTCCGCGAGGCAGAATCGTGTAACCGTCTGCTTTAACCAGGGATGAAATTACTCCTGCGCCACGAGATAAAGGAGAAGCGAGTATTTGATCATTAACTTGCGCAGCTACAATTCGAACATAGTCATCATCACCGGCAGGTGATGTAATTTTCTTGGTTATTTTTGCTTCAATGGGCTCATTTTCAGGTTCATTTTTTCCACACCATTTATAAATGAGTGGTTTCACAAAGATTTCATTTGTCATTGCTGCCGAAACCGGATACCCTGGGACGCCAATGATTGGTACATGGCGTTCGTTATCTGTGTGAATCATTCCTAAAATTACTGGATGACCAGGACGTACAGCAATTCCATGAACAAATAGTTCGCCTAATGTCTCAACGACTTTTGATGAGAAATCTTCTGCACCAGCTGAAGATCCTGCGTTTAATAAAATAAGATCCGAATCTTGGGCGGCAAGTTTGATCTTTTCACAAATCAATTCGAAATTATCAATGGTAATTGGGAATCGACGCACATTTCCTCCCCACTCGATAATCTGAGCACCCATCACCACAGAATTAAATTCAATAATATCGCCTTTTTTTACAGTAGTTCCGATTGGAACTAATTCTGTCCCTGTTGGCAAAATTGTTACCAATGGTAATTTATTAACCGTAAGAAAACTATGACCACAAGCAGCCGCAGCCCCCAGATCTGCCGGGCGAAGAACTTTGCCGGCTGGGAGAACCAATTCTGTGGCAATGATATCCTCACCAATCGAACGAATGTGTGACCATGGAGGCAAAGATGCCCTAATTCTAATTGCGTGAGGTTGTCGAATAATAGGTGTTAGTATTCCATTTTCATCAAGCGCTTCAATATTTTCAATTGGGATTACACAATCGGCCCAGTCAGGTAATACATCACCAGTATCCAAATATTCAGCTTCTTCCGGAACTCTCAAAGTAATTGGATTGGTCTGCATAGCATTTTCTGTGCTTTTCGCCTTCAAGGCGAAACCATCCATTGCAGAGGCATGATAGTGGGGAGAGGAAATTTTTGCCCAAACTGGTTCCGCCAAAACACGACCCACGGCAAATTCGGTGATTGAGATTTGTTCGATTCCAATAATGGAATCTACTTTGTATTCTTTCAGAGCATTATTAAATCTATTTTTTGCCTGGTCCAATGGTATATCGTGTAAATACAAAGACATTTTTCCATCCTTAAACAAGAATAATTTCAACTTCGGAATCAACAGAATACCCAGTAACATCAGGTGGGATTCGCAGAAATCCATCTGCTCGAATGATTGAGAATATTAAATTGCTTTTATAAAATATTGGTTCTGCAATAATTTTTGAGTATGATGAATCTCTACGAATTTTTACTGGGATCCAATCTTCTCTGCCAGCGATTGATGCAAGGTTGATTGACAACTTTGCCTTTTCAATTTGTCGGTTCTCAAATTCATTTTCACCACGAATTTTCCGAATAAGAGGAATAACAAATATCGAAGCAATAACAAATGCACTAACCGGGTTTCCCGGCAAACCAATGATTGGTTTACCGTCACAAATTGCCAAAATTGTGGGTTTCCCTGGTTTAACATTTACACCATGAATGAGGACACCTGGTTTCCCAATCGTTTGAATGACCTCAGCTGTGTGATCGCGAACACTTGCGGACGATCCGGCAGTTACAATCACCATATCGTTTTCTGTAAATGCTAACTCCAAAACATTTTTTAGTTCTTGTTTTAAATCCGGAACAATCCCATATCGCTTTGGAATACCGCCATATTTCTCAACGATTGCACTTAAAGCATAGGAGTTTATGTCTCTCACTTGCCCAGGAATTATTTTCTGGCCTGGATCAACAATTTCATCACCGGAAGAAATAATACCAATTCTTGGGAGCTTGTATACTTTGATCTCTGTGATGCCCAAAGCCATCAAAGCGCCAATATCTCCAGGACGAATTTTGTAGCCTGGTGAAAAGATGAGTGTGTCAGTTTTCACATCTTCACCAGCCAAAATGACATTTTCATTATGTCCCACTGATTTTAGAATCTCAATTTCGCCCGGCACAGTATTTTGTGTATTTTCAATCATTACAACCGAATCAGATCCTTTGGGAAGCATTCCACCTGTATGGATTAATGCGGTTTCTCCAGATCCTATTTCCACTTCTGCCGGATGACCCATTTTTATTTCCCCAATTACCTTAAAATATCCAGGTAAACTCTCGGAGGCACCAAATGTGTCTTTGCTTCTTACGGCAAATCCATCCACAGTACTTCTAATAAACGATGGGATATCTTCGGTTGAAAATATTTGTTCGGCTACCACGCGATCTAAAGTTTGTTCTGTTTTTAATACTTCAATGTTATTTTCGAAATCACAGAGAAATGAATAAAAATACTTCTTTGCTTCTTCTGGTGAAACCAAATTTAAGAATTCTGCCATTTATCACCTGAACCATAAGTTAAAGAGTAGAAAGTAAACAAAGATGCCGATTGATGCAACTGCTGATAAGTACAGGAATTTCCATCTCGGTTTTCCGCCATTACCAATGCGAATCATTTCCCAAAATTGAAGAACAGAAAAAGGAAAAGCTGCAATGGCTGGAACCAACAAATTAAAAGAAAGGCTAAAAAGGGCAACTATGCCATACGAAAAATAAGTTAATAACAAAAATAAATTATGGAAATTCATACCTGATTTCCAACCGACTAATGTCATTAATGTAAATCGGCTATTTTTTAGATCACTTCCATAATTCTCTAATGAAAAAGCTAAAAACAGAGAGAGCAAAAGAAAGAACCCTGGAAAAGTAATCATGATCAGTGATCTATGCAATTCAGGCAATTGAAGGCATTGAGCAAAAGCAGGGGTTAAAACTGCTAGATTAAAAGCATTAATCAAATCACCATAGCCCCGGTTTCGAACATTTAATGGAGGAATGACAAGAATCACATTTGTTAGAAACAATAATGCCAAAAAGAACCAAATTACAACCGTATCTTGGATTAAATAAAAAAGATAAATGGTAGAAATAGCTCCAACTGACAAGGTCGTTAATCCCAGTTGCAAAAAAGTACTTTTATATTTCAAGCGAAATTGTGGTTCTATACTTTGAAATGGTGAAATTTGACTAAAAATTAGTGGTAAATATTGTGAACTTAAAAAAAACATCAATATTATTCCCAATCCAATCCAAAATATAAACCAGTCTACACTTTTGCCAATAAAGGAAACAAATCCGCTACCAATAAAATAGCTAATCATTCCACCGAAAAGTAACGGGACTTTTGAAGAATCAAGTATTATTTTTGAAATCTGTTTTGTCTCATCCATAATTTAGATTAATTCCGTTTTATCAGTCCCAAGATTAACATGATTATATTAAACTTCTTTGAGATTATAAATTATTAACTTGAAATTTATGAAACATACCAGCCAAAGTTTAATAACAGTAAAATTTATTAAATCGGTTTTAATAATCGGATAGGATCCATAATCCCTGGCATTAATTGTTTCGAATTCTACCTCAATCTTAGGATTTGAACTTGTTTACCAGTATCAGACGTAGAAAATTATTAACAATTCCATCTTTTATATAGGTGTAAAATTCTTTTGATAAGAAATCATTTTACCTAAACAAATTCTTCATAAAAAACCAGAGATTTGAAGGTCTCTCTGCCAGACGACGCATAAAATATGGATACCAATATGTTCCGTATGGTAAATAAATTCGAATAGGATACCCCTCACTCAAATAATGAGATTGAAGATCATTGCGGATTCCAAATAACATCTGTATTTCCAATAATCTTGTTGGTAACTCAGAATTATTCATTTCATTAATTATGTTTTTTATTATTTTTTCATCATGGGTTCCAATTGCCAAAATTGGTGGAAATTTACCTTCTTTCCTATCAACGTCAATATTTGATTTCATTGAAGAAATAATCTTTAGTGAGAGTTTTACAAAATTCGCATCAACATCACTTTTGTTTTTGAAAGAAATCTTATTCGACTCTTTATATGCTCCTTTTACCATTCGGATAGGAATATGTTTTTCCATCAATTCTTCAACATCATTTTCACTTCGAAATAAATAACTTTGTATGACAATACCTACGTTGACATAAATCGCTCTGGCCCAATCCAATATTTTTAAAGTTTGGTCTGTAACAGTTGAGTCTTCCATGTCAATCCTAATAAAATTATTTGTCTCTTTGGCTTTGTTTAGAATCTTGATTAAATTATTTTTACAAAATTCTTCACCCAACAACAATCCTATTTGCGAGAGTTTTATTGAAACATTAGCTTCAATTTTTGATAATTTTATTTTTTCCAACAGGTGCATTATTTCCCTTGTGGAATTTTGCGCATCTGTTTCAGAAAATGTTTGCTCTCCAAGAAAATCTATAGTAGCGTAAAAACCATTGTTATTTAGGCGAATAACCGCCTCGATCGCATCATCAATTGTTTCTCCCGCGACAAATCGAAGTGCAAATTTTCTTGCAATTCGCCAATTCAAAACAATTTTTTGGAGTTTCTTTGAACTTGAAAGAAAAAGAAGAATTGATTTTAACATTTAGAATCCCTAAAGATAAAAATATGGTTAAAGTTTATAATAAATGGAAATTTCTTTTTAAATTATGCAAATTGTAAGCAGATAATTTATATTATTACATGAGATTGAATGAAATTTTAAATCTAGCCAAAAAGAATACAGAAGCAAGTTGAGGCTTTTATGAATAATAATTCAAGATCCATACAAATTTCGAAAGAAGTACGCTTTGCCCTAAAATCAAACCAACCTGTAGTTGCTTACGAATCAGCTGTTATTACACATGGTTTGCCTCACCCGATAAATCTTGAGTTAGCGCAAGAAATGGAAAACATTGCCATTAAGTGTGGTGTAACACCCGCCACTATTGCACTAATAGATGGTGTAATTCGGGTTGGAATTTCAAAAGAAGAAATGGTTGAATTATCAAAAGCAAAAGAAGTGCATAAAATCAGTAAAAAGGATATTGCCATCGCCACAGTAAATAAATGGAGCGGTGGAACTACAGTAGCTGCAACGTTATTAATTTGCCGCATGGCAGGAATTCAGGTTTTCGCAACTGGAGGAATCGGTGGCGTACACCGAAATACACAATTTGATATTTCAAATGACTTAAAAGAACTAGCTGAAGTTCCTGTGATTACTGTTTGCTCCGGAGCAAAATCTATTCTGGATTTGCCTGCAACAATAGAATATTTGGAAACTATGGGAATTCCAGTGATTGGTTTTCAGACGAATGAATTTCCTGCTTTCTTTTCAAGAGAAAGTGGACTGAAAGTCACAATTAGAGTTGAAACGCCTTCAGAAATCGTTGATCTTTACTTAAGTCAAATTCAACTTGGGTTTCAAAATGCACTTTTAATAACAAATCCAATACCGGAATTTCAAGAATTAAAGAAAAATATGATTGATGGATTTATTGAGGACGCATTAATTGATGCACAGAATGATGGTATTCATGGTGCAGAGACAACCCCCTATTTACTGGATAAAGTTTCAAATAAAAGTTCCGGCAAATCCTTAACCGCAAATCTGGCTCTATTGAAAAATAATGCATTACTTGCGAGCCAAATTGCGATCGAACTTTCCGCAAGAGTAAAACAGAAAGAAATTTCGATTTAATAATCGTTACGGATTATTCGTCGTATTGATTGTAGGTGTTTGAGAAGGCCACCGTGTATCTGTTGGTCGAGGTGTGTTGGATGGACGTAAAGTATTTGTCACCGTTGGCGTCCTTGTAATCGTCGGCGTCAATGTTCTGGTGGGTGTCAATGTCCTCGTAGCAGTATTCGATGCTGTGGCTGTGGGTAATGGTGTCTTCGTCGAAGTTGAAGTAAAGGTTTTTGTAATCGTAGAAGTCGATGTTGTTGTAAAAGTCGGTGTCGGAGGATCTCCGATGACAGTAAATCGTGTTGAAGTTTTCCAATCTAAACCGACAAATATAGTCACCTGATACGTTCCAGGAAACCATTCTGAAGATTGAGCTGAACAATCTGAATATCCGTATCCACCGGTTGCGTCAATCCAGGGTATCGTTTCAAAACATAACAATGCCTGATCATCTACTCGTTGCCAAATGGCAGTCCATTGATTGCCGGTCACCATATTGATATAACTGAAAGTCGCATAAAGAGTTTGTATTGGCTGATCGAATTCAATATTAGGATCAATAGGTTGAAGGTCTTCACCGATCTCTTTTGAAATCACAAGGGGACTAAAAACCGCATCCGGATTTGGAACCACTGTGTTCTCGAATAAAGCTTGAACAGAAAGGGGGATTTCTGGTGTTGGACTTATCGAAGGTGTTTCGGTGATGGTTGGAGTTAATGTAATCGTCGGAGTTAAAGTAATTGTGGGTGTTAAAGTTACCGTTGGTGTTAGCGTTACTGTTGGGCTAGGAGGAAAGATTAAATAAATTGCAGGTTCAGCATATTGGTTGAAAAAGATTGCGGCTCCTGCAAAAATAAAAGAAAGAATAAAAAGTCGAATTGATTTCATCTGCAATTGGCGGCGTTTTCGAAAAAACGGCATTTTTTTTGCAGAATTAACATTTCGGAAAATTAAAAGCGCGCTCGCTAAAATTCCAACTATTGCTAAAAAGAAGGCTGTTTGTACAGCTGTTTTGATATCTAGTTCTAACATAAAATGAATCCAATTCACCGATCTTTTTGATTATACCTAAAACTATTGATTGTCGGGTTTGCTTATTTGTTTTATCAAAGGTAAAATGACAGAAACCACATATGCCAATAGCGCCAAATACAATTCTTAATGAAAGATATCGTGTACTAAAAATTCTTGGGCAAGGGGGAATGAGTTCTGTTTACCATGCCATTGATGAGAATATTGGGATTCCAGTTGCATTAAAGGCAAATTTAGTATTAACAGATGATTATTCGCGTCAATTTCAAAGGGAAGCAAATATCCTTGCAACATTACGTCATCCAAATTTACCTCGCGTAAATGATTATTTTCATATTCCAGGGCAAGGTCAGTATTTGGTAATGGATTATATCGAAGGTGAAGATCTTCGAGAGAGAATCGAAAGATTAGATCAATTATCGGAACGTGAGACAATATTGATTGGTGCTGCAATTTGTGATGCGCTCATGTATCTCCATTTACGGCAGCCACCAGTTATCCACAGAGATATAAAACCTGGAAATATAAAAATAACACCGGAAGGTCATGTAGTTTTAGTGGATTTTGGTCTGGTGAAATTATTGGAAGACAACCAACAAACAACCACGGGTGCGAGAGCAATGACACCCGGTTATTCACCACCGGAACAATATGGTACTGGACGTACAGATGAAAGATCGGATATTTATTCTTTAGGGGCGACATTGTATGCAGGATTAACGGGTGTTATTCCTGAAGATGGTTTATCGAGATTGACGGGTAAAGAAAAACTTACACCTATACGAAAAATTAGATCAGGTGTTTCTGAGAGACTCGCTTCAATAATAGAGAAATCTTTGGATCTGGAGAGTGAGAAAAGATTTCAAACCTCCCAGGAATTCCGATCGGCTTTACTCGATGCCGGCAACATGACATCCATTCCCCCGGAAACAAATTTATTGACACCTCCACCAAATAGACGCTCAGAAAAACAGGTGATTCATACAGGTATTTCTCAACCACTCGTAAGCATTCCATTAAGTCACCCATTGCCATCAAAGAAAAATAGAATGTATTTATTTCTTTTTCCGATTTTTCTTTTACTAGCTATATTTGCTGGAACATATTATGAAATTAACACGAAAAATGTATCCAAATTTTTGTCTGGTATTTTTCCAAACAGAAATGAATTGTTCGTTGAAATCACAAATACACCACAATTTATCCCAACAAATACGACATCCCCACAAATTACACCTACCGAGAACAATAGCATTGACATAATATTAACGCCAACAACCAATTCGGCCTTAGCACCAACTCCTACTGGTGGGGGTGGAGGTTTAATAGCCTATGCATCAAACGAAGATAATGAGAATATGCAAATCTGGATTTTTGATATTGATCTCATCAAAAGAACACAATTGACAAACCTGGCTGATGGCGCTTGTCAACCATCATGGTCACCGGACGGGAAATCGATTGCATTCATATCGCCTTGTCAGGCTAAAAAAGACATTTATGAAGGTGCAAGAATTTTTATCTTAAATTTGGGAAATGATAACGAGATCACCCCTTTTCCTATTTCTATTGATCCATCCGGAGATTTTGATCCTTCATGGTCCCCTGATGGAAACAAATTAGTGTTTTCATCATTAAGACCCGGCAATGATCCGGAAACAAAAGAAAAACTAATTCATTTATTTGTTTATGATTTCAAAAGCTCAACAATTACAGAAATAACCGACACACGCTGGAGAGATAGACAACCTGCCTGGTCTCCAACCGGAGTTTCAATTTCTTTTGTCAGAAAAGTCGCTTTGAACGAAATTTGGACAATTGAAGTGGATGGAGAAAATCCACAAAAATTTACCGGCTCATCAAATCTAAACCTGAACTATCCTGCATATTCAAAAGATGGTAATATCGTTTTCTTTACAATGCAAAGTGAAAGTGGTGGCGTTCCATACTTTGCAGGATTGCGAACTACAAATGCAGGACTTCCGCTTGAATTTAGAATACCACCAGAAGGTCAACAGGATTTAAGTCCGGCAGCGGAGTTGGATGTTTCACCTGATGGTGAGTGGTTTGTTTTTGAGCGATGGCCAGATGGGACAAACCACGATATTTACATTTCTACTATTAATGGGGCTAATATCAGATTACTATTCGAAAGTTCAGCTTTTGAATTTGGACCAGTTTGGCAACCGTGATAATAAATAATCACAAATCGTAATAAATTTAATCGATTGATACTTGGGTTTTCTTTCTTCCAATAAACCGAAGTACTTTTAAAACATTCGGCAAGATTAATTCATAAAGGAAATTTAAATTTTTTCTCGAAGAATAATCCCACGCACCTATTGTTTGGACCAATTCCCCTCCCAAGCCTAGTTTAAACTTATACACACCCCACATAGGGTCAGATTCTTCCAGATTTTTTGGTGCTCCCCATAAATCATAAATTTTCTTACCACTTTTTTTTGCTCTTTTTATTGCTTCCCACTGCAAAAGATATGTCGCCATTAAATTACGATGGACATTGGCTGACATTCCATAAACATAATATGCTTTAGACCCAAAATGATATAGGATTAATCCAGCAATGATACTACCTTCGTATTCGGCAATTAGTACTTCACAAATTTTTTTCTCTGAAAAAGCATTCCATAATCGTAAATAATATTCCTGGGATCTAATAACAAAATTATCCCTTATTGAGGTCTCAGCATAGAGTTGATACACTTTTTCATATTCATTTTGAGTGGCTACGCGAATTTTCACACCTTTCTTTTCAGAAAGACGAATGTTATAACGTGTTTTTTGTTTCATTTTTGATAGAATTTGCTCTTCAGTTTGGGTAAGGTCAATCCAGACTGTATTTTCAAATTGTATCTGGCTAGATGAATAGTTCCATTTTCTTTGTAGTAATTGTTCCTTGATATTTGAATCCCCTGATGACAATTGCATAATATTTTCAGATTCAAATCCACTATCAATAATCACTTCAGGATCAAATTTTGTAAAAATTACTTTTCTTTCGCGAGAATAATTTGTAATATCTTCAAGAACATGTTGCACCAATTGTGTATTCTTCCAGTCAAGCAAAGGACCTCTAGGAATATATTGAATAGATAATCTTAAAGGTAATTTATTGATTCCGATGCTCTTTTCCAATATCATTGCCCCTGCAACAATTGATCCGGATTTTGATTTCCAAATCTTATAGGAGGCACACCAACCCAATTCAGATTTTATTTTTGCCCAGTCCGAAGTCTGTAAAAAATGAGGATTTGGAAGTAATGGTAATACATCGTCCCATTCATTTACAGTACATTCTGACATATTAAACAATTTCATAAATTTCCTTTATTACTTTTTTTCCAAACAACATAATTTATCCATTTCACAAACATTTACAAAATACAACTCAAAAAAAATTTGGTTTAGATTAATGATCGGCGTGAAGTATACAACTGGTAAAGTTTATAAAGGCCTGGTTTATAAATTCGATCAAAAGCAGTTTCATATCTTCTCACAATTCCTCCGAAACCACGTTTAAAACGATAAACACCCCATAAACCGTCGGATCGATTGGCAAATTCTTTTTCTAAAATTTCTTCTTCTGAATCTGGTATACCCCACAGATCATACATTTCACACCCGTATTTAGATGCCCAACGCATTGCTTCAAGTTGTAAAAGATATGTAGGCATGCGATTTCGTTCCAACTCATTTGATGCACCATAAAAATACCAGGCACGATTTCCTTCTCGAAATGCCATCAATCCCGCGAGTGGCATATCTTGATAATAAGCAATAAATAACGCAACCTTTTCTTCGTTCTTAAAAAGATCATAAACGGCTTTGTAATAAGCTTTTGAGTGAATACCGAAATTATCCCGATTTCCAGTGGAAATCATAACTTCATAGAAAATATCGATATTTTCTGATTCAACGATTCGTACGTCTTTCTTTTCTGCCAGCTTGATATTGTAGCGGGTTTTCTGTTTCATTCTGCTGAGCCAGATATCCTCATCAGTTGCGCTGAGGTCAACAACAATTGTTCTTCGCGGTTGAATTGAATTGGAAGGGATGAAACCGGAATTAATAAAGTTAGTCTTAGCAAAATCCTCTCCTTCCCAAGAATCTGGCTCAACTTTTAAAAAAATAGTTCTTTTTGATTTGCAGACATGGTCAATCTTTTCCCAAAAGTCAGGAGATAGTTGTCCAATCGGACCTTTCGGAATATACGCAATTTTTAATCCTAAGGGTAAACTTCGAAAAAGAATTTGAGCACCAGCTTCTTCGTCCAAAACCCTTACTGCATACCATCCAAATTTTTCCTTCAATAAACCCCATTGAGGTGATTGCAATAAATGGTAATTTTTTTTGTTTATTAACCAAGCCGCCCACTCTGCTTCATTTACTTGTCGCATAAAATGTCCTAGTTAATAGAAGTGATGTCTTCAGGTGGTGTTATTCGAACTTGGGCTCCAACAATATTCTCGTCAAAAGCTGTCACCAGACCGGTTATATCACCTTTTATTGCTAGCTCCATTAACTGGCTGACAAAACTATTCACGTCACCAATCAATAATTCATCTTGACCAGCCAGATGATAAATATCAGGGTGATCCGTTCTATGAAAAGTGAATCCTTCATCCCACAATTCTTCGCTAAGTTTTTCACCGGGACGCGAACCTGTAAATACAATTTCAATATCCCTACCAGGTTCTAAACCGGATAATCGAATTAGGTCCTCTGCCAAGTCAACAATCCTTACCTGGTCACCCATATTAAGAACAAAGGTCTCTCCACCTTTGCCCATGCTGGCAGCCTGTAATACCAAATAAACTGCTTCAGGAATTGTCATGAAATAACGTTTCATGTCCGGGTGCGTGATTGTTATGGGACCACCTTTTGCAATTTGGCGTTTAAATATCGGTACAACACTGCCACGACTTCCTAACACATTCCCAAAACGCACAACACAATACGCTTTTCCTGTCCGTTTTGCTGAATCAAGCACCAGCATTTCAGCGATTCTTTTTGTTGCACCCATCACATTTTTTGGCCGAATCGCTTTATCGGTAGAAATCATGACTAATCTTTCAACGCTATGAGATTCTGCTATTTCAACAAGATTCTTTGTTCCTTTAATATTATTTGTTACAGCTTCTTCTGTATTTAACTCCATTAAGGGCACATGTTTGTGCGCAGCTGCATGAAAAACAACATTTGGCATGTGCCGATTGAACACATTATTTAATCGAGCTTTATCTCTCATATCAGCAATAACTGGAGAAAGGGTCAATCCGGGAAAACTCTCTTTTAAATCAAGAACAGCTTCAAAGACGCTGTTTTCTCCATGTCCTACCATAATTAATTCTGATGGACCCCATCTAGCAATTTGACGGCAAAGTTCTTTACCAATAGAGCCACCAGCTCCAGTAACCAGGACAACTTTGCCTGTTAATGTAGCACCGATCAGTTCTTCATGCATATGAGCAGGTTGTCTTCTCAATAAGTCAGCAATATCGACGTCTCTTAATCGACTTACCGATACTGTACCACCCAAGAGTTCATAAATACCTGGCATAGTCCGAAATGGCGTATTTTTAACACGGCATACATCTGCCACAAGCCTCACCACACGCCCTGGTGCGCTGGGTATTGCGATTAATACTTCATCTATTTGGTTATTTTCCAGCACCATGGAAAGGTCATTAATATTGCCTACAACCTGAACACCATAAATTTGCTGTTTTAATTTCGCAGGGTTGTCATCTAAAAATCCAATAGGTGTCAAATTCATTTGTGGATTTTTTTGCATTTCGCGAACGACTAAAGCACCAGCATCACCCGCTCCAACGATTAATATTCTTTTATTATTACCTGCTTTCGTCGGAGCAGAACCGGATGCTAAATTATCACTGATCACCCTTAATGAAAAACGTAACCCCCCAACAAGTAATATTGAAAGAATCCAATCAAGTGCTAAAACAGTGCGCGGTAAACCAATAAAAACACCTAAAGAAAGAAATGAAATCATTAATACAGAGACAACTGCTGACGCAGCTGTGACAGCTGTAATAATCAATTTTAATTCCTGAATACTGGCATACATCCACATGCGTCTGTACAAACCAAAAATAAAGTAAATTAATGGCTTTAAAATTATTGAAATTCCCAGCATCCAGTAAGCGCTAGGTAAATACTGAAAAAATTGAGCTCCGAGTTCCAATCTCAGTGCATAACTACCCAGGATAGAAACAGCTATGAAAAAAAGATCGCCTATTAATAAATATTTATTCCGCAAATTCGGTCTATTTCGCATTTATCTACCCCGTAAACCTATGACAGAACTCACTGTCTGAAATAGTATTGAGATATCCAGAATAATATTTCGATGTTTTATATAATACAAATCGTATTCAAGTTTTATTGCATTTTCTTCGACTTGAGATGCATAACCAAAATTTATTTGAGCCCAACCAGCTAGTCCAGGTTTTACCAACAATCTTGCTCGATAAAAAGGGACTTCTCTTTGTAATTCTTCAACAATTAACGGCCTTTCAGGTCTTGGTCCAACTAAACTCATATCACCTTTCAAAATATTGATGAATTGTGGAATTTCATCAATATGACTTTTTCTTAGAAATTTTCCTATCTTTGTGATTCTCTTATCATTTTCCGATGCGGGTAATGGTCTGCCATCTTTTTCTGCATCCAAATGCATGGTTCGGAATTTGATAATATTGTACTCTTTACCATTTTTTCCTAAACGGCTTTGTTGGTAAAAAATATTTCCACCACCATCCAAACTCACAGCAAAAATGATAAAAGGAAGCAAAATTAGTAAAATGATAACCCCAAGAATACCGCCAATAATATCCAACACTCGCTTTGCTATTTCATAAAATCGATTGATATGAATTTGATCGATAAAAGTTCGAAGCAACCAATCAGGCTGCAGTAAATATATTGGAATACGCCCCAATAATTCTTCATATAAAACAGGCATCGTTGTGACTTCAATTCCATTCTCTTCTATTGCCAATAATGTATCTAATAGCCTGTTATTAAAATTTCCAGTTATTGCAAAAATGACATCTGAAATTTGGTGTTCATCAATTAATTTTAATAAATCATCGCTTGCCCCTAAAACGGGGAATCCGGACAAATCCGAATTTCTTTTTGTTTCGTCATCATCAACCAACCCAATCAGATGAAATGGGATGGGGGTAATATTTTTTACGGTATTTACCAAAGTTTTCCCCGAGTTTCCAGCTCCAACGATTAATACCCTTCGGAGAAAAGCTGGACCGGAGAATATTTGAATATAAATTAATCGCCAAATTAAAGTAAATATTGTTGAACCCAGAAAGAATAAAGCTACACCTAATCTGGGTAATGAGTTAGGTTCAGAAAGAAAAAAAAGGAAAAGATACAAAATGATACTCATCAATAAAGACATAGCAATACCATTTACCGTATCTTTTCGCTTTATTGCTTTTCGATGATCATATAAACCAGATAAAAGAACAATCCATAAAATTGGTAATAAAAAGAACCAAAAAGGAGGTCTTTCAATGATGAATTGCCATGAAAAATTCAACCATTCATCTGGTTCAATTGACCACAGTACCAACGCAACGAATATTGCTAAAAAAGCTGAAATGACATCACCTACCAGAAGAATTAATCGGCTTTCTCCAGGTTTTAGACGCACAATCTGCTTATTTTGTTTTGGGGTAACCACCATAGTCATTAATTATAACCTTTGTTTTTTAAAAATACTGGCTATAAACCCGGAACCCCAGCTAAAATGCATCACAATAATCGCAACAGTCACCCCAACGAATAAACGAATATCTTTTTCTTTTTTATAAAGTGGAATAATACCAATAAATAGTATCAATAAATATAGAATGATCAAACTGAAAAATATTTTAAACATCCAATCAATAAAAAAACTTAGAACAAAAATCAGAAATAATCCAAAAACAAAAATTGGAGGGATAGCCTGCCTTAATCGAATTGTTTTGGGAAACTTCTTTAACATCTGAAGTTTCCAGAATCCGTAACGCCAGTATTGTTTTGCTAATGCTAAAATTGTTCCCCTGGCAAAATACTTGGTTCTGATCCTTGGATCAAAATAGATTTTTCCACCATTTTCCTTGATACGCATATTAAGTTCATAATCTTCATTTGATAAAAGATTTTCATCAAAGAGACCAATTTCGTCAAATAATCTGCGATAAAAAGAACCAAAAGGTACCGTATCAACAAAAGCTGGTTTGCTTGAATAACGATATTTCGCATCACCCACTCCAAATGGATGTGAAGCTGCAAAAGCGATTGATTTTGCAATCCACCCGGAATCACCCGGTTGAATCAACCAAAGACCACCGACATTATCAGCTATCCTAGCAGTTAAATTTTCCACACAATACTTTACATAATTTTCATCAGGAATTGCATGAGCATCCATGCGAACAATGATTTCACCCTGGCTGGCACTAATCGCCTGATTTAATGCGGCAGGGATTATCATTTTCGGATTGTCAATAATTTTTATTACTAAATCAGGATAATTAACTTGTTTGGACTGAATAAGTTTGATCGTATTATCCGTCGATCCACCATCAGCGATCAGGACTTCCATCAATTGCTTTGGAAATGTCTGATTTGCTATTGCATCTATGACATATCCGATATGTTTTTCTTCATTGAGACAAGGAATGATTATCGAAACTAAATTCGTCATTAATCCAACCATCAAGTTTTTTTGTTGTTTTCGGCTTTATTATAGCCGCATAAAAAGAAATAATAGAAAGAATTTATTCTTCAATAAAAGCGATGGCTTCAATTTCAATCAAAGCACCTTTTGGTAATGCTGCAACCTGAATTGCAGATCGCGCTGGTGGAACATCTGTAAAGAAATCCGCATAAATGGCATTCATTCGACCAAATTCAGTAATATCCTTCAAGAAAACTGTTGTTTTTATTACATTTTTTAATGAGCTCCCTCCACTTTCTAATACAATTTGCAAATTCTGGAGAGCTCTTTTGGTTTCAATTTCAATTCCTCCAGCAACCAATTCACCGCTTTCCGGATCAATTCCAATTTGACCGGATGTAAAAACAAATCGATTATATAAAATTCCGATTGAATATGGTCCAATCGCTTTTGGTGCAAATTCAGACTGGATTGCTTTCTTCATGAAATATCTTGCTCCTTATTCTGGTTGACTCTAAAAGCTAATAGTGTAAAGAGTTCTTTTCACTTGTAATTCTATGTCGGAATACCCAATAGGTCCAAATTTGATAACCAATGACTAGTGGAACAAAAATCAAAGCAATAATTGACATGACTTTTAATGTATACGGGCTTGAAGCAGCATTAAAAATAGTAAGATTGAATTCAGGGTTTATGTTAGAAACCATTACTCTTGGGTAAAGAATCTTAAAAATTGTGCTCGTCGAAAATAAAATTGTTAGGCAATTCATAAAAAAAGCCCATCCATTTAGATTTTGGAAAAGCAGCCATCCAACAGAAAAAAGCGACAAGATAGCTGCAATAGGAATTACTCCGGGATTAACTCCTAATTGGTCCAAAATATCTGTGAAAAAATAGGTTTGAATCACAAAAAGGATGATCACAATGATATTCGGAATCCATATTTTTCTTGCTATTTTGTTAATTCGCTTCGCAAATGGTTCTTCTAGTTTTAAGGAAAGGAAAATGGCTCCTTGCAATAAAAAACCAATCAAAGACACTAATCCACCAATGATCGTGTAAATATTAATCAAATCCCAGAAATTTCCAACGTATTGAAAATTTTCCCCAATTGGAACACCGCCAATAAAATTCGTTAATGCAACACCCCATAGTAATGCTGGAAGGAAACTCCCAATGAAAATCATCCAATCCCAAAAAGTGCGCCATTTTGGATTTTCATCTTTACTTCTGAATTCAAAAGCAACACCACGGAGAATTAATGCGGCTAATAAAAGGAACAAGGCAATATAAAATCCACTAAATAGGGTTGCATACCAATGGGGAAAAGCAGCAAATAAAGCCCCACCAGCTGTAATCAACCATACTTCATTTCCATCCCAATGTGGTCCAATTGTGTTAATGATCATCCTGCGTTCGGTATCATTTTTTGTAACAAATGGTAGCAAAATTCCAACCCCAAAATCAAATCCTTCAAGAATGAAATATCCGACAAAAAGAAAGGCGATGATTAGAAACCAGATGCTATTGAGTATCATTTTATATCTCACTTTCCCAATAATTAATTTCTGTCTCGACCTCAGATATTTCAGTTGGAGGTTCTTTGGCAAATTTCTTTAGTAAATAAATATCTGCCACCATTAAACCGCCATATATTAAGAAAAAGCCAATTAAAGAAGTTAATACCATCCCTACAGTTAGATTTGGGGATAACGCTTCCTCAGTTTTTAAATAACCATAGACAACCCAGGGTTGCCTTCCTATTTCGGTTAGTATCCAACCTGAACTATTCGCAACATAGGGTAATAAGATAGCAAATGGCAGAAATTTTGAAAATTTAAATTTAAAAATATTCTTATTTCGAAATATAAAAAATAAAATCACAACAATGATAAAAAACATTAAAAATCCAGATCCTACCATTGCCCGAAAAGCCCAATAGGATACTGTTATTGGTGGAATATAATTTCCAGGTCCATATTGGTCCGCGTATTTAGTTTGGAGTTGGTTAATTCCTTCAACTTTTCCTGTAAAACGGTTGTAGGAAAGGAGGCTTAAAACATTAGGAATTCGAAATGAAAATAAATCCTTTCTGTTTTTTTCGTCAACTAATGAAAATATTGAAAATGAAGCAGGATCCTCGGTTTCCCACAAAGCTTCTGCTGCAGCCATCTTCATTGGTTGGGTTTTTACCATATGCTGACCTTGATTGTGGCCAATTAAAATAACCATCAATATGGAAATAAGTCCAAACAGAGTAGCCAGTCGAAATGATTTGGTAAAGAATTCAATGTTTTGTTTCTTAAATAAATGGTACGTACTTATACCAATAACAAAAAATGCGCCTGTAGTAAAACCACCAAAAACTGTGTGTGGAAACTGTACCCATACATTTGGATTTGCAACTAATGCCCAAAAATCATTCATCACCAACCGGCCATTTTCTTCTATAAAACCCATTGGTGCTTGCATGAATGAATTTGCGACTAAAATCCAAAAAGCAGAAATAGTCGATCCAATCGCTACGAGCCAAATTGAAAGAAGGTGAATTCGCTTGGGCAACTTATCCCAACCAAATATCCACACTCCTAAAAATGTTGACTCTAGAAAAAATGCTAATAAAGCTTCAATTGCTAATGGAGCTCCAAAAATATCCCCGACATAACGTGAGTATTCTGACCAATTCATTCCAAATTGAAATTCCTGAACCAGACCTGTCACGACTCCCATAGCAAAATTGATGACAAATAATTTTCCCCAAAATTTCGTCATTTTTTTATACTCTAAATTCCCAGTTCGCACATAGATTGATTGCATTATCGCAACCAGAATAGAAAGACCCAATGTTAGAGGTACAAAAAAGAAATGGTAAATTGTTGTTAAAGCAAATTGCCAGCGCGATAATGAAATAATTAAATCATTCACAACCGTCTCCTATTTGGAATTTTTCAGGTAACAAAAAAGACAAATGCTAACTATTTATTATGTGCATTCTATCACAAAGGTTAGTATCAATTATGCGATTGGAAGAGTAAAAAAGAATGAACTTCCTTTTCCAACTTCACTTTCCACCCAGATACGACCACCATGCGACTCGATTAAATGCTTAGCAATTGAAAGTCCCAAGCCTGTTCCACCACTTGATCTGGCTCGATCCGTTTTATAAAACCGTTCAAAAATACGCTGAAGTGAATCAGGTTCAATCCCGATTCCATTATCTTCCACTTTAAAAACCACGCGTCCACGATCTGCATATGCATGAACAATAATTGTTCCACCAGGTCGGGTAAATTTGATAGAATTATGAATAAGATTTACAAAAACCTGGCCAATGCGATCCGGATCTGCAAAAACCTGAGGCAAATCTTTGGGATAATCCGTTTTCAATAAAAGACCGGATCTTTCAGCTTGAACCTGCATCCGTTCAGCAACACGGTCCACAATTTCACTTGAATTAATAATTA
Organism: uncultured Anaerolineaceae bacterium; assembly: GCA_964586385.1. Taxonomy (GTDB): domain Bacteria; phylum Chloroflexota; class Anaerolineae; order Anaerolineales; family Anaerolineaceae; genus UBA6170. The sequence continues at coordinate 11,025 of CAZPIM010000002.1, read as the reverse complement.
GTCGTCGTAAAGGCACTCGTCCGGATTCGATTTTAGAAAGTTCCAGCAATTCCTGAACCATTTGGGTTAAATTATCAATTTCAATTTCCATCCGGCTCAAAAATCGTCTCGCAGCTGGAGGATCTTCTAATGCTCCTTCCTGCAAAGTCTCCGTTAATGCTTTGATGGAAGCTAATGGAGTCCTTAACTCGTGCGAAACGTTACTTACAAAATCGCTTCTAACCTTTTCTAATTTACGCAATCTAGTCAAATCTTGCATGACAATCAAAACCCCTCCGGGAAAAACATCTTCCAACGGCGTTGCAATTCCTTGGACAAACAACTTGTTTGGATTTATTTCCAATGTCGTAGTTTTTTGTTTCCTTGAATCAAGACATTCTTTCCATAATTCGACTAATTGATGATTGCGCAATACTTCTACGAGAGATTTCCCCACTGCCAATTCTTTTTTTACATTGAATATTCTTTCAGCAGAAGGGTTACACAATTGAACGAGTCCGCTTCCATCAACAATAATGACTGCATCAGTCATGTGTGTCAAAACGGCATTAAGAGTACTTCGTTCTAACTTAAATCCTTCAATTTCTGAATTCAATCTGTCAACTAATTGGACAAAAACGTGGCTTATTTTTCCAATTTCATCTTTTCTGTCAATAAAAATTTTGTTATTCAACTTACCTTTATCTAATTGCATTGCCACTTCAGTAAGTTGTTGTAATGGTTTGAGCGAGTATCGAGTTACTAGAAAGGCTAAGATAATAGCAATAATTGCAGTGAAAAATGTGATGCCAATAATTGATAATCGAAATGTTCTTACGCGTGATTCAAGGATTTCCAACGAAACGGAAGTCCTTGAAACCCCAACGATTTCATTTCCATATTTAATTGGGACAGCTACATAGAGGAAATTCTGATTTAGGGTTTCACTTTCACGAATATCCAAACCTATGGTTCCTGCAAGTGATGAAACAATCTCTCTTCGGTTTGCATGATTTTCCATGATTGAGGGATCAACATCTGAATCAGAAATAACATTTCCTGAAATATCAATAATGGTAATTCTGGATTTCATGAGCGATGAATTTTCATCGGTAATTATTTGAATTGCGCTTTGATTAACAGGTTCTGTTAAGAATGGTGCTATTTGATTCGCGGTCACCAATGCATCAGATTGAAGCTTTGTGGAGAAATTATCAATATAAACATTTCGAATAAATGATGAAATATAAAGACTTAGACCACCAACAATAATGATGATTAATAGAACGAATGGAGCTGCGATTCGATATAATAGCGAATTGCGCATTTCTATCCTTCGAATCGATAACCCGCACCACGTGCAGTAATAATTCGCAGAGGATTTGCTGGGTCAGTTTCTATTTTCTCTCTTAGCCATCGAACATGAACATCAACGGTTCGACTATCTCCTACATAGTCCCATCCCCACACACTTTCCAGAATTTGGTCCCGGGAGAGGACCTGATTTTTATGTTTAATCAAATAATTAAGTAGCTCATATTCTTTTGGTTTCAAATTGACGATTCGATTATCAACTCGAACTTCTCTGCGACCAATATCTATGCGCAAATTTCCAAAATCATGAGTTAATTTTTCCGATAGTTCATTTTGTGATGCACTTAATTCATCACGAATAATTCTTACCCTCCTCAACATGGCTTTAACTCTGGCAATTAATTCGCGCATGCTGAATGGTTTTGTCAAATAATCATCTGCCCCTACTTCCAAACCAACAACCCGGTCGATTTCATCATCTCTTGCAGTTAACATGAGAATTGGTGTCGAAATTTCATTCCTTAGAATCCGGCAAACTTCAAATCCATCCATGCCTGGCAACATGATATCTAAAAGGATCAAATCCGGTTTTAATCGGCGAGAAGCCTCTAATGCAGATGGACCATCTCCGACTGCCACAGCTTCATACCCCTGTTTAATTAAGTTGTAAACCAATGTCTCCTGTAACGACAACTCATCTTCTACGACAAGAATTATTTCAGCCATGGATCTTCCTCCACTACATTCCCCAAAAATATTTCATAAGGATTTTCAATTATTTTAATAATCCCCATCTCATTCTACCGCTAATAATTGGTTAATTTTGTTAACATTGAATGAAATACTGTTAACGATAAGTAAATTTTTAAGCAAAAGTAATGAAAAGAAACCAAGTATGACTCGCTTATTCGATATTTTTCACTTGAATACTTTTATGTTCTCTCAAAGATTGAACAGCGGCAAAAGTTGTCTGCGTTACTGAATATAAATCGGAAAAAATAGTGGGAGATTCTTGACCGGATTTTATATTTTTTAAGAAAGCATTCCAGGCACCTGCATGACCTTTATCTTGTCCCATAGTCGCATTCGTTTCAAATTTTTTATTATTCTCAATTAAAATCAATTTTCTAAAATCATTTAACTGGACGATTTTGCCACCTGCAAAAACCTCCAAATATTCTTTGGGATAACTTTTATCGCCGTTGGCTAAATACTCAATTGTTCCAAGAGACCCATCCTCAAAGTTGATGATCATCGTGACATTATCTTCCTTATACTTTCCCAAATCCGGAAGGCCGAATGTATTTACAGACACTGGTTTTTTCCCGGTAAGATACAGGAGGAAATCAATAAAATGACAACCTTCACCAATAATTCTTCCGCCACCCACTTCCGGATCATGCAACCAATGGTTTAGAGGTAATAGACCTGCATTAATTCGATAATGCAAATTTAGAGGTTCAGAATTTCCATTTAGAAATTCTTTCATTTTTATCGCCATAGAAGAAAACCGGCGATTGAAACCAACCATCAAAATAGATTTCGATTTTTCGACAGATTTCTGAATGTCAACCAATGATTCCTCATTGATTGTTAATGGTTTTTCACAATAAACATGTTTTCCATTTTCCAAAGCATGGATGATTTGGCGGGAGTGATCGTTATGACGCGTCAAAATGACAACAGAATTGATGTTTGGGTCATCCAAAATCTGATTTTCATCTGTACAGGCATACAAATAACCATATTTCTTTGCCAGGTGATTGGCATTCAAACCTTTAGCACTACAAATACCAACTTTATTCGTCCCACCAGCTTTTTCAATTACCGGTAAAAACACTGCTCCGGCATACAATCCGGCTCCAAGTATCCCGAGGTTAACATTGGAGAGGCTTTGACCAGTTGCTTTTCGAAGATTGACCCTTGTCGATAATTCATCATTCGCTAATTCAATTGTTGGATTGTAGTTTAGAACCACACCCATGAAAGGCTCTTTTGTTCTTCCAGTGATTACATCGTAAGCCTTTGTACCATCTTCAATTGGGAACCGGTGCGAAATGAGTGATTTAACATTTAACTTTCCATCTTCCATCAATGAAATGATCGCCTCAAGATTTCGTCCTTCTGTCCATCGGACATAACCATAGGGATAATCCACACCATTCTCTTCATATTCGTTATCATAACGACCAGGACCATACGATCTTGAAATAAGGAAAGTCAATTCTTTTTCATAATAATTTTTTCTAGGGATATTCAGACCAACTGCACCCACTGCAACAATGACACCACGATCACGGGAAATGATTCCAGCAAGATCAACCGGATCGTTTGACTTGGAATCAGCGCAAATAAAAACTGAATCGAATCCTTTGTTCGCAGTAAAAGTAGAAACCTGTGAAATCGCATTTTCCCTTGTTACCGCAGTCAAACCATTTGTGTTTGCAAATTCGACCCGTATCGGATCAAGGTCAATCCCCAACACCTTGCACCCTGCAGCTCTCGCGATGTCAGCCAATAAGCAACCTAAAATTCCCAGCCCGATAATCGCGATTTTTTCCCCTACTTGCGGATTCGCTAAGCGAAAACCCTGCAAAGAAATAGCCCCAAGCGTTGTAAAAGCAGCCTCTTCGAAAGTAATTTGTTCCGAAAATGGCACAATTAGATTCTTTGGTACCAAAACATATTCGGAATGGGTAGCAAAACCTCCTCCTGCGCAGGCAACGCGCATTCCAGGCGAGATATTTTGGACTCCATCGCCAACCTTTTCAACAATTCCGGCTGATGAATACCCTAAAGCCATCGGCTGATCTAATTTATTAAATGCTGCCTCAATCGTCGGGAGAATCCCCTCTCTCTTAGCCTTATCCAGGACCTGTTTCACAAGATCCGGTCTTGATTTTGCTTTACCAAGTAAACTTTTTTCAGCGAAAGAAACAATCATGCGTTCCGTACCCGCAGAAACAACCGAGGTGACGTTTTTTACTAAAACAAATCCAGGTTTTATCATCGGCACAGGAATCTCCGCGATTTCAGCTTTACCTTCACGAATATTTTGCAACAACTGTTTCATGATTTTGCCTCAATTAAAAAAAAATGGTACAGATCTTTTAATTGTAACAACAAAATGATCTGTACCGGATAGTTTTTCTAGCAATTTATTTTGCGAAATCTACAGCCCTGGTCTCACGAATGACTGTAACTTTAATTTGACCAGGATATTGCATATTATCTTCAATCTTTTTAGCGATATCACGAGCCATTCGTAGAGCATCCAAGTCGTCAATATCCTCGGGTCGAACGATAATTCTTACTTCTCGTCCTGCTTGAATTGCATAACTTTGACTTACACCTTTGAACGAATTCGCAATATCTTCCAAAGCTCTCAATCGTTTGATGTATTGCTCCAGATCTTCACGCCGAGCGCCTGGTCTTGCTCCGGAAATTGCATCTGCGGCTTCAACAATCACTGCTTCAAGGCTTTCCTGTTCGGTTTCATGGTGATGGGATGCGATGGCATTGACGACTTTCTCATTGACACCATATCGTCTGGCAAACTCAGCGCCGATCATGGCATGTGTACCCTCAGTGTTGTGATCCATGGCTTTTCCTAAATCATGCAACAGACCGGCAGCCTTAACAACTTCAATGTCGGCACCTAACTCGGATGCAATCACAGAACCTAATCTGGCAACTTCAACTGCATGCGCTAATTGATTTTGTCCATACGAAGTTCGATATTTTAACCTGCCTAATACTTTAAGAATTTCAGGTCGCACAATGGTAACCCCCGCGTCATAAGCCGCTTGTTCACCTGCTTCTTCAATCGTTTTGTCGACTTCTTTTTGTTTATCATCCAGGACTTTTTCAATATGTGCAGGGTGAATTCTGCCATCCAAAATGAGAAAATCCAATGCCCGTCGGGCAACTTCTCTTCTTACTGGGTCAAAACAGGATATTGTCACAGCCTCTGGTGTATCGTCTACAATGACATCAACTCCGGCGGCCTGTTCGAATGCACGAATATTTCGGCCATTGCGACCTACAATTCGACCTTTCATTTCTTCGTTTGGAAGTACGACAACGGAGGTCGTTACTTCATTTACATAATCGGAAGCAACTCTTTGAATAGCATCAGCAATGATTTCACGTGCTCTTTTGTCACCTTCCGCTTTTGCTTCTGCTTCAATTTGTCGCATGATGCGAGCCATATCACCGCGTGCTTCTTTCTCAGCTTCCTGTAAAAGTACTTGGCGTGCATCTTCTACACTCATTTGACCAATTCGTTGGAGTTCCCCAAGTTGTTGGGCATACATTTTCTCAACTTCGTTCGCGCGTTTGTCAAGCGTACTTTGACGTTTGTTAATGACTAATTCTCTTTGTTCTAATCTTTCAATGCGAAAATCTAAATCTGTCCGGCGCTTATGCAGCCGTTCTTCCTCACGCGAAATCTCATTACGGCGTTTGGTAATCTCATCTTCAGCAACTTTAAGAATATCTAATGCCTTATCTTTGGAATCCAGTTCGATGGATTTCGCATTTTCTTTTGCGTTAAGAATGATTGAATCCGCCTGATTTTGTTTCTCAATATTTAATCGCTTTGCAAAATATCGATTCAACAAAAACCAAATTAACGCTATAACGATTAAATCCCCTACGACTAATAATGCTATTGATAAAAAATTGTTATACCCCATTGTTTACCTCATTTTCCAATTCCAAATTTTTTAAGTTTTTTTCAATATTTGCTTCCCACATTTCTCTCACGATCGAAATTGAGATGGCGTAAGGAAAACCGCGTCTTCCAAGGAAGGCAACAAATTTTCGAAAATATGTTTCTTTATCAGATTCATTAATCTTTCGCGCGTATTTTTCTGCTGCCAAACGAGCCAACGCTTCATTTGAATCCGTTTCTTCAAGAATGGATTCGATTATTTCTTCATTAATTTTCTTTGCGCGGAGTTCCCAACGCAGAACCTGGTGACCCCGGGGACGAAATGTATTTCTATTCTCCACCCAATTTTCCGCAAATTTGTGGTCGTCTACATAACCTTTCTCAAGTAATCGTAAGCAAACAACTTCGACTACACTTTCAGAATAACCAATTTTCTTAAGTTTTTCTTCAATTTCAGATAATGATCTTGCACGGAAAGACAGGAATTTCAATGCTCGTTGATAAGCAACTTCGACTTCGTCATCAGCCAACAGTTTTTCAATTTCCTTTTCGGATAACTGCTGACCAATTTTTAACCAAATTGCATTAATTTTGGATAAACCAAAAGCGAAATCACCATCAAGATAAATGTTTACCCGATTCTGATTTTTCTTTTGAATTTTTATTGCGCTAATAGTTCTAGTCATCAAAAGTGCCTGTTGCAATTACGGCTTTTTGGTGATTAGGTAAATAATTTCGTATTTTAATAAAGATAAAGAAATGAATTATGAATAATTCAGGAACAAATAGCAATTTTTATATGTAAAAATATATTGACCAAATCTATTTGTAATCATCATTCAGAGTAACCATTCATTCATCATTTTTATACAATCTGTTTTGATTGTTTTTATATTCTTTATTAAAACTCTCAAAATTTCTACTGAGAGAAATCACGATCCAGAATCAAACCAAAAAGTGAATTAATTAATAATTGTTAAATTTAATATTCGAAATTTTAATATAAATAATTATACCAAACAATTTGTTAACAATTCAAATTAATATCACACTTATCTTTACAATCTCAAATACATGAAACTAATTTGTAATACACACCTTTTTTTGAAAACAAATCAGAATGGCTGCCTTCTTCAATGATTGAACCCTGGTCAAACACCAAAATTTTATCGAAATATTGCATGTTAATGTATTGATGAGTCACCCAAATCACTGTCTTTTTATCAAAAAATGAATGCAGCATCTGACTAATTTCGTCCACAAACAAAGGATCAATGTTTGAAAGTGGCTCATCCAAAAGGATCAAATCACTTTTTCGAAGCAGACACCTGGCGATTTCAATTTTTTGTTTTTCACCCGAAGAAATGTTTCTCCCGAGTTCTGATAAATTAAGATCATTCGCTGACAGTAAACGGGAATCCAGCTTCATGACCTGTAATATCTTATTAATGTCATCTTCTTTGCTATCCGGATTCGCTAACATTAAATTCTTCATTAGTGATGTTGAAAAAATATATGGGGAACTATTAACATAACTCAAATGAAGACGACACGAATCTTTATCCAATTCACGGATTTCATTTGGACCATAGAGAATTTCACCTGAAAAATTGTCATAAAAACCGGAAAGCAAATCCAGAAAAGTTGTTTTCCCGGAGCCATTTCTGCCTACGATTGCGATTTTTTCATTTTTATGGATTGTGAGATTGAGTTTTTCAATTGCATTTTTTTCATTTGAGTCGTACCGAAATGAAACATTCTGGATTTTTATAGGCAATAATTCGTTACTGGTCTCAACTAGTTTTCCAGATATTTTTTCCTGATTGACAGATACCTTGTCCAACCTGGTACGTGTACTTACTATCTCACCCATCATATTGGAAGCCAAAGAAAGATTTTGAATGGATTCATACATGGACAAGAAAAATAAATAAAATACAGCAACAAAAATAATATCCAATCGGTTTTTTTGGATTAATGATAAAGAGACCCATATTCCGGTTATAGCAATTAATTGAACGAGCAGGTTGCTCAACCCGGAGAAGAAAGATTGCGAGGTGTGAATTTTCCATTGCATATTTGCAAAGTTTTTTTCTTCACCCTGAATTTGAGAGAGTATTTTTTTGTTTTGATAATAAATTAATGATTCCTGAAAGTGTTGGAAAAAACTTAGTAGATTATTTTGATAACTCGAACGTGCGTTAGCCAATTTCTTGCTGTTTACCGATCCATTCTTCGCCGATTTCAACGGTAAAATAACCCCAATCAACATAAAGCCAAATACTGCAATAAGAATCAATTCAAATGAAAAAGCACTGAAAAACAGACTAACGATTATTGTCACGAAAAGCGTCGAGATGATCGGAAGAATGATTCTCACAAACAAATTTTCAAGAAGATCTATGTCTTGAATCAAAAAACCTAATAATTCGTAACTTGTTTTTCCAGGTAAATTAAATGGAAAATTTTTTGTAATTTGATGAAAAACATTAACGCGAATATTCTTGAGAATTCTCAAATTTGCTGAATGAGACACCAGTCTTTCCAGATACCTGAAAGCACTTCTGCTGATTCCAAAAAACCGCACTCCAACAATCACAATTTGTAATGCTGCAATGGATGGGTGAAAAGCAGCCAGAACAATTAAATACGCAGACAATGCCATCAAGCCAATAAAACTTATTGTTGTTATGGAACTCAAAATGATGGACGCAAAAATCAATCCTTTTACTTGCTTGCTGAATTTCAAAAACATTGTTTTCATTGAATCGTCTCAAAGTACGCACGACTAAACAATGAATACGATGGATTACTTACAAGCAAGTCTGTATGGCGTCCAATAGCAGCGACTTTCTTGTTTTGAAGAAAGATGATTTGATCCGAATTGAGAACAGAACTTAATCTATGCGCTATTGAAATAACAATCGCGGTTTTTGATAATGAATCGATCAAATCAATAATAATTTTTTCACTTTCCTTATCTAGAAATGAAGTCGGTTCATCCAACAAAACAAAAGATCGATTTTGCAATAAGACTCTGCCAAAAGATAAACGCTGCATTTCCCCGCTACTTAATCGTTTTCCGAGATCACTTATGTTCGTGTCCAATCCCTTTTCAAATTGCTTCACCAGATCCCATAAAAGTACTTTTTCCAAAACGTCAATCAATTCCGCGTCTTTTGCATTTGCTTTGGATATTTTCAGATTGTTTCGAATCGTGTCGCTCAATATGAAGGGATTTTGTGGTAACCAGGAAATTTGATCCCGCCAGCTATCCATAGGGAAATCTGATATTCTCCGGTTTCCGATTAATATCTGCCCTTGTTTTGGTTCAATGAATCGCATCAACAATTGAAAAATCGTGGATTTTCCAACCCCATTTTGCCCAACGATGGCCGTTCTGGT
>CAZPIM010000002.1:0-1552 GCA_964586385.1 uncultured Anaerolineaceae bacterium | reverse complement strand
AAAGTAACCGGAACAAAAAAGGATAAAAAGACTTGCGGCAAAAACTGACTGAAATATGCATCAATTGTTTCGATATCATCAATAAAAACCGATTGCAATTCAGCAGAATTTCTCCCCATCAAATTGCTTTCTTTAACAATTTTTTCCATCATTAATTTGCGTAATAAGCTTTTTACGCCGATGGAGATCTTTTTCGACCCGAGGTCCCCCAGAAATATAAATAAGAACCGGAAAAAAACAATAACGACAATCAGTATTAATAGTTTCTGCAGGTTAGATAATACGACCTGTTGAAATATTGCTAAATCAAAGGTTTTTGCGATGAATTTGAGTTGAATTACTAAAATAATTGCAGAAATTTCATACGAAATAATTACTAAAGCAAAAAGCCAGGGAAAACGCAAAACAAACTTGGCGAGTCGTAAATCCATGATTATATTCCGAAAGATAAATCAGGTAGCGAAATTTACACGAAGATTCTTAATTAAAAGAACTTATTCAAAATTTAGAAAATGCAAAACATCCTGATAAGCTGCAAAAAACATTTCATTCATTATATCTGTTGAGACTTCATAAGGTCCGCCAAATGAACCATCTACAAATGTCGCTCGGGTATCGGATGCATTTAAAATCCCCTGATATTTTGGGGGATTCTTGGCTTTTTTAGGCAGGTCGGTCACTTTTGTAAATGGAAATGCTTCCAACCAGGATGCATGATAAGGCTTCAGATCATTTTTTTGTGCGATCACTTCAATGCTATGTGACTCCCACCACGAATACCAGATGGTTTTTAATCCTGGAAGTTCATTTCCCAATTCAACCAATTGCTCTTTCCCCGCAGCATTGCCACTATGTCCGTTCAGATATAGAAACCGGCGAAAACCTTGATGATATAAAGATCGCACCATGTCCTCGATTACCTGAAGAAAAGTAGTTAGACGCAAGCTAATTGTTCCGGGATAAGACAAGAAATATGGTGAAACGCCAAAATTCAACGAGGGTGCAACCAAAATTCCAGTTTCCTGACTGACCGCATCAGCCAGCGCGAGAGGAATCTTCACATCTGTCAATAAGCTTAAATAGCCATGCTGTTCAGTTGCCCCGACAACAATCATTATGCGATCATCCGTCTTTAGATAATTCTCAACATCCATCCAATTTAATTCTTCTAATCGCATTTCACCTCCAGATGTCACCGAAGTTTATATCACCAACGATCCAAAAACCTTTTTCCCCGCTATTTTTGCCTTTTAAATAAAAAAAGTGGACCCAGAGGGATTCGAACCCTCGGCCTCCTCAATGCCATTGAGGCGCGCTCCCAGCTGCGCTATGGGCCCAATTCTTCGTTGTAAAACCCTGGTCTTTCTCTTTGAGGAACACCTCAGTGGACCTGGAGGGATTCGAACCCTCGGCCTCTTCAGTGCGATTGAAGCGCGCTCCCAACTGCGCTACAGGCCCTCGTTAGGGTTTTGAAATTCTACTCGGAAGGGATTAATCCGTCAAGGGAAGGAAAAAACAGTGAAAATAAGAATGAGAGAGAAAATATACACTT
>CAZPIM010000001.1:1970-154722 GCA_964586385.1 uncultured Anaerolineaceae bacterium | reverse complement strand
ATATCCAATGCATTCGAAGAATTAAAGTGGCGTGGAATGATATATGATCATATGGACGGGGTTGAAAGTTTGTTAGCAAATCAAGTAGTAACCGTCTATAACGGTTTTGATGCCACTGGGGATAGTCTTCATGTTGGACACTTGGTTCCATTATTAGCGTTAGCAAGATTACAACGTTTTGGGCATCATGCCATCGCTTTGGCAGGTGGTGGAACGAGCATGATTGGAGATCCCAGTGGGAAATCTGCGGAAAGAAATTTGTTAAGTATGGATGTTGTAAATCACAACATGCTTTCCATTAAGGAGCAATTATCTCATTTTCTGGACTTTGAAAATAAAAAAAATCCTGCCAGAGTCATGAATAATGCTGATTGGTTGATGAAACTCAATTTTGTAGATTTCCTTCGGGATATTGGAAAACACTTTACAGTAAATTATATGTTGTCAAAAGATTCTGTAAAAAATCGGATCGAGCGAGAAGAGGGTATTTCATACACTGAATTTAGCTACATGTTACTTCAATCTTATGATTTTTTGCATCTTAATCTTCATGAAAATTGTATGTTACAGACTGGTGGAAGTGATCAATGGGGAAATATCACAGCTGGTGCTGAACTTGTTCGTAAAGTTACCGGCAAATCTGCGCTAGGGATGGTATACCCTTTAATTACCAAATCTGATGGTACAAAATTTGGTAAATCTGAATCCGGTTCCGTTTGGTTAAAAGCAGATAGGACATCCCCGTACAAATTCCACCAATTTTGGTTAAACACAACAGACAATGATGTGATTAATTATTTGCGATATTTCACATTTTTAAATGAGATTGAAATAAATGAATTGGCGGTAGAGCATCAACAATTCCCGGAAAAGAGAATAGCTCATCGCAAACTGGCACAAGAAATGACTTCCCTCGTCCACGGTGAAACCGCATTGACAAATGCACTCCAAGCTGCCGAAGTACTTTTTGGAGGTAGCTTATATGGTCTTAATGCTAACGCAATTGAGGAAATTTTCGCAGACGTCCCTTCTACTGAGAAAATTCGGGAGAGAATCTTAATTGAAAAACCGAATATCCTCGATCTTTTAGTTGATACTGGCTTGGTTAAATCGAAAGGCGAAGGAAGAAGGTCATTAAGTGAAGGTGGAATATATGTAAACAATGTCCGGGAATCAGACCCAGAACGCAATTTTGAACTATCTGATTTTCTGGAAGGGAAATTCCTCGTTTTAAGAAAAGGGAAGAAGAATTATCATATTGTCAGATTAAGTTCCTAATAATTATGGTTCTGGCAATATATTAATTATTTCACCGATCAGTCTCCTTCCATTTATTCGAGCAATTTCCGGTTGAGAACCTTCTAAAACGATCGTAAGAACGATCGGTGTACTTTGCCATTCCGGTAGTGTGCCTGTTAAATACCAGGAAATATTTACATCTTCCTCGATTACGTTGGAAGAAATTTCCCAGGCAGGGATATCCATACGGCTCAACAACTTCACGATATTTTGTAAGTATCTCGTATTAGACACTTGTTTAGAATCAGTTGATGATAAAACAGTCCAGCCCTGTTCAGGAATATTGACTGCCATGCTTATTCTCGGGTATGGAAGAGTCCCGGAATTCGAAAAAACAGATGCTGCCCTCGTTATTTGTAAAGGTGAGAGGTGCAAAGTGGACCCAAGACTAGCCAAATCAATATTGGAAATTTGCACCGGATCAATTTGTGGCAACTCAAATTGTAATTGTTCTGACCAACCAAATGTGTTTAATAGACCTGAGATTTCATTCTCCGGAAGTAATTCGACACTCGTAAATAGCAAATCTTCACAACCATTTTTTAAATAATCATCCATTCCGTTCGAAGAAAACGAAGGTAAGGGTATGGCACAATTGGCAGATTGTACTTTTATATCCGTTTCTAATTTATCCATTCCGGTGTAAGTTAGCAAAAAAGGAGAAAGTAAAGTACCTGCAGGATAAAATCCTTGCGTTGCACGGTTGATTAATGGGGAATTCGGATCAGATTTCCAAAACTCCCAATTTTCATCTAGCTTGTTTGAATCAAATGAAGGCGAAGTCCAAATTCCTAAGATCTCTCCTGTGTCAGCGTTCATAACAACTGCAGCCCCATTAAAATTTGAGAGGGTATTAATTAATCGTGTTTGAATTTTTATATCTATACTGGTTCGAAGGTCCAATCCTACTGGAGGTTGCGAATAGAGTAAATCAGAAAAAGTGGTATCAAACGAAGGTACACCCGCTAATCCCCGTAAATAATCATCCATACTAAATTCTAAGCCACCTAAACCATAGACTGGATTTATATATCCAATTGTTGCTGATAAGGATGGTTCATTGATGAAACGATAGTATTCACCGGGATTTCCTTCTGTCGTTGCAATTGGATTATTATTGCGATCCAGAATTGATCCTCTTTTTACATAGCGATCATTAATTATTCTTCGGAGGTTATCCTGTCTTGTTAACAGATCATCTGAGCGAATGATAGCCCACCAGCCTGTGACCAATGCTAACGCGAAAAACGCGAATAGAATCGTCATAAATGTAAATACATAAGGTTTGGTTTCCTGGACAGAAACATTTTTGGATCCACTTTGTTGACTAACCCAAATTAGTAAAATTACCCCAAAAACAGAAGTTAATAAAGATGACCCGCCATAAGATATGAAAGGAAGTGTGACTCCAGTAAGAGGTAATAATCTTGTGTTTCCACCAATTATTAAAATCGATTGTGCTGCGAAAAGGACGGTTATGCCGGCCGATAATAGCTGTTGATAATGATTAGAAGCTTTAATTGATATCAGGATACCGCGGTAAAAAATGAACACATATAAGCAGAAAATTGCCAGAGCGCCGATTAATCCTAATTCTTCTGTAATTGCAGCAAAAATAAAATCAGACAAAGCAACAGGCACTAACCCTGGGCTTCCAATACCAGGTCCACTGCCTAACAGTTTCCCAGCAGCCATCGCCTGAATGGATTGTAAGACCTGGTAAGAGTTTCCTCCAGGATCCAGCCATGGATTAATCCAAGAATCCACTCTGATTTTTATTACCCCAAACATTTGATATCCGAAATAACCTGCTATCAACAATATGAGTGAAAACAAAACCAATATGCGACGTTTTCCTGAAACCAGAAACATATAAAACGCATAAATAAAAATGAAAATAGATGCAGTCCCCAGATCTCTTTGTCCTATCAGTAAAACAAGCGCAAGCAGGATTATTATGATTGTAGGGATGATTAAAGCAGGAAAATTTTTTCTTGAATTCCAGCGGTCTGAAAGATAAGCAGATAGGTAAATAATTAATAAAATCTTTAGTGGCTCGGAAGGTTGGATGAATATTCCACCAAAACTCAACCATAATTGTGGGCCGTCGCCACTTGGATAAATACCGAGAAAGAATGTTAATGCGGTTAAAGCCAACCCGAATAACAACCAGATATATTTATAATATCGAAATCTATGTAACCATTCTGATTTCTGAAAACTAAAATAAAGGATGACTGTTGAAAGGATAACCCAAACAGATTGGCGCAAGCCAAAATTTACATTAAGGCGAAAAATGGTTAATACACCGATCCCCATCAACAATCCGACGATTGGCAAAAGATAAGGATCACGATTACTCATTTTTTTCTGACTAAATTTATTGACAACGTAAAAAGAAACAACACTAATTAAAAATCCGACCCAGTGTTCCCAACGATACGAAACATCCCAGCTATGAAACCGGACTGCAGGAGCAAGTGTGAGAATTAAACTGTAAATAAATAAGAAAATTCCAGCAATTCGATATAAAACCGATTGTACGAAATCTCGATCTCCAAAAGAAAGAAAATTGATAAGATTCACGAAATGTATTTTTCTACCAGAATTGAGAGTTTCTTCTTTATTTCAGGAGAAATTTGATCAGAGGAGGTCGTTAATGCACCGTTTAAAGCATGATTACATAGGCAATCGCCTTTGGGTAAATTGGAAATAACATTTACGATACTCTTTTGTGCAATTTCTTTATTTTGATTAAGAATTCTAATGATCATTTCTACTGTTACAGGTTTCTCAATCTCATGCCAAACGTCGTAATCAGTTACATGAGCTAACGCTGCATAACAAATTTCAGCTTCCCTTGCCAGGAAAGCCTCAGGGGAGGAAGTCATTCCTATAATGGACATTCCCCAGGAGCGAAAAAGTTTTGATTCAGCTTTTGTTGAGAACCTTGGTCCTTCAATGGTAACAAAAGTTCCACCAAAATGCACATGCCCGCCACTACTTTGCACTGCATTATAAAGTGCTGTAGATAAATCAAGGCAAAATGGGTTTGCTGACCCAACGTGTGCTACTAAACCTGAGTCAAAGAAAGTTCGTTTTCGATTTTTTGTAAAATCAAAGATTTGATCCGGAATCACGATATCACCCGGAGCGAAATCTTCCCTTAGCGATCCACAAGCAGAAATTGAAATGATCTTTTCAATTCCCAAGGATTTTAATGCGAAAATATTTGCACGATAATTTATTTCTGAAGGTGACAGGACATGACCAATGCCATGCCGAGCTAAAAATGCAACAATTATTCCATTGATATCACCAATTATGATCGGAGAACTGGGGTATCCAAAGGGGGTTTCTAATTTGATCTCTTCCAGTATGGATAATGTATCAAATTGATAAATTCCTGTTCCGCCAATAATTCCCAAAACTGGATGAAATTTCGTTGCCTTCTTCATTTTGTCTCCTTATGATATTGCGGAGGTATTGATGATCTGGATTGAAAATTTGACTCGTCCGAACATGATCATATCGCCATCTGTCAAAACGCATGGTCGGTCAATAATTTCATCATTCAGGTAGGTCCCGTTTGTCGAATTAAGGTCGTTGATCCACCATTGCTGGTCAGAAAAATAAACACGACTATGTTGTGCGGAAATAGTCTCATCTGGAATGTAGATTTTATTATTCGGGTCACGCCCGACAATGACTTCAGCTTGCTTAATATCAATTGAATCAATCAGTTCATTTTCAACAGGTATTAACCGAATCATGTAATTAATTTCAGGAGAAAGGATCTTTATTTGGGTTTTTAGTTGTCTCCAAATTGTAACAAAAATGATCCCGATAAATACATAAAGACAAGCAGCCAAAATTATCCTTAGAATTAAAACGATAATTCCTGTCATGATTGTTCCACTGTTCTTGGTAACTCGGATGTTTTTTCCTGATTTATTCTTTCTTCAATTACTTCTTCACCATAGATAATTGTATACCCGGCAAATGAGATAACATCCCCAGGGAATAGGGTCATTTGGCTGACTCTTATACCATTGACTATGGTTCCGCTGGTTGAATTTAAATCAATAATCACATATTTCCCTTGAATTTTACGAATTTGAGCATGGTTCCGGCTTATTGTTGGCAAGTCAATTATTAAATGATTGTCTTTTCTCCGGCCTATTTGGACTATACCGTGATTAAGAGGGTATATTTTTTGATCAGGCAGGATAAGATAGGCCATATTGTTAAAAGACCCATTTTTATTTTCTTCTTTTATTCCGGTTTTCATTGCAGAAGTCTGTTCAATGACAGAAGGAACTACAAAAGATGAAATGACAAATTGATGTCGAACAATTTCACTGTCTGAAATAAGTTCAATTGAAAGAGGTCCAACAAAATTCATTTTGTTTTCTTCTGCTGTTTCAATTATTGCTTTTTTCAATTTTTCATACCAATTTTGATCAAGCATTATGTTTCCATGATCAATGGGATTGACATGAATGGAAAAAATATTTGGTAAATCCTCCCCCTGGTTGATAATTTTTGAAAAAATCAGTTGAATTTCATCTAAGATTTGAGAATCCAATGAATTTTTCGATTGACCAGGGAAAAGGCGAATTGGACCTTCAACGATCGCCTGTATTTTTTTTTCAAGGGACGCGAGGAAAGATTTCATATCATATAATTATAAATACAATTGTTCGGAGTGCAATCATGGTAAAAAATCAATCAGGTTTTAAAGAAATTCAACATACTGCAGATTTAGCTTTAAGCGTTTGGGCAGAAAATTTGAAGGAGCTTTTTAAGAATTCATTAAAAGGAATGTACCAGCTAATTGGTATTTCGTCAAATTTCGAACAAGGGAATAATGCGATACAAATTGCATTGCAAGCGGAAGATTCTGAATCTTTGCTTGTATCATTTTTGTCGGAATGTCTTTTTTTTGTACTTAATAAAAGGCTGTTTCTGGTACCCGAAGAATTGGAAATTAATGACGGAAAACTAATTTGTAAGATGCAGGTTTTCTCCATTAATAAAATCAATAAAGAGATAAAAGCTGTGACGTTTCATAACTTGAGAATAAACCACAATAAAAATGGTTATAAAGTAATCATTGTTTTTGATGTTTGAGTACAAAAGGACAATTCGTATGATTAAAATAAATGATTTTCAAAGAACAAATAAATTTGAGTGGGAATTGTCCGAGAATTTTCGTAAAGGGATGCGCGTTCCGGTAAAAATTTTTGGGTCTCAAAATCTACTTGAGAAGGCACTGGCTGACCTTTCTGTTGAACAAGCGATTAATGTGTCAACCTTACCAGGTCTGCTCGGTTCGGTTGTCGTAATGCCGGATTTGCATCAAGGTTATGGATTTCCAATCGGCGGTATTGCAGCTTCATCATTTCAGGATGGAGTCATCTCACCCGGTGGTATTGGCTACGATATCAATTGTGGCGTAAGACTACTTGCGACTCAAATTCCTTTTGATTTAGCCAGACCGTATTTGAAGGAACTATCCATTGCATTAAATCAATCTTGCCCGAGTGGTCTTGGAACATCTGGTGGCATAAAGTTAACCGAAAAAGAAATGAGAAAGGTTTTCGAAGAAGGGTCAGGTTGGGCTCTGAAAAATGGATATGCCGATAGAGATGATATTTTAAAGACAGAAGACAATGGATGTTTACCGGGTGCTGATTTTGAAAAAATAAGCCCGAATGCTTTACAAAGAGGGATCCCACAACTTGGTACTCTAGGATCAGGTAATCATTTTATTGAAGTCGGAATCGTCAATGATATCTTTGACGATCAAATCGCACACCAATTGGGGTTGGAATCAGGATTCCTGACAATAATGATCCATTGTGGTTCCAGAGGGCTTGGACATCAGGTTTGTACAGATTACGTTCAGTTATTTCAAAGAGTGATAAAAAAATATGGTATTGACCTTCCTGACAGGGAATTAGTATGTGCTCCAATCTCCTCACAAGAAGGCAAAGATTATTTAGCAGCCATGCGCGCTGCAGCAAATTTTGCTTTTTGTAACAGGCAAGTGATTGCTCACAATGCGGAGCGTGCTTTCGAGAAAGTATTCGCGAAAGTGACCAAACATTGGCATTTATTTCAGGTTTACGATATCGCCCATAATATTGGGAAAATTGAAACGCATATTATCAAAGAAAAAAGCGAAAAAGTTTGTGTCCATCGTAAGGGGGCGACGCGTGCATTTGGACCTGGTGCCAAAGAATTGCCTGACGTCTATCAAAAAATCGGTCAACCGGTTTTTGTTCCTGGAAGCATGGGAACATCATCCTGGGTGTTAGCTGGAAACTTAATTAGTATGGAAAAATCATTTGGAAGTTGTTGTCATGGGGCTGGTAGGTTAATGAGTCGGCAAAAAGCCAAGAAAGAAGTCCGTGGGGACACATTAATTCGGGAACTAGAGATAAAAGGGATTCATATTCAAGCAGGTTCATTATCTGGATTAGCTGAAGAATCACCATCAGCATATAAAGATGTTGATGAAGTTGTCAATATCGTTAACGAGGTAGGTCTCGCCCGTAAAATTGCCAGGTTAACACCTGTTGTCGTTGTAAAGGGTTAGTTTTCCAAAGACATGTCAAATTCTGAACTAATAGGGTGAATTTTAGCATTTACCAATGAAACAAGGTCAATTAATCGTAGTTTTATATTTAAACCACGTTGTCCAGCAGAAATATGAATTTCATCATAATCCTTTACAGATGTGTCGACCAATACTTGAAAACCTTTGTTGATTAACGCTAAAGGGGATATACCACCAGCTTGTAAACCAGTAATTTGTTCTGCTTCCCTTTCAGTCGGTAAAATCATTTTTTTCTCAACTAAAACAGAGGCGATAAGTTTGAGATCCACAGAACGGTTTCCCGGCAGAATGGCCAAAACTGGTTTTCCGGGTGTTGTTCTTTTTACAACGATGGTTTTGCAAACAATTTCTATTGGAACATTAAGGATTTGGGCAGTTTTTTGAGCTCCTAATTTTTCTTCTGGGAGTTCAAATAATTGGAAGGGGATCTTTTTAGATATGAGCATCCGGACTACATTATTGGTTGCCATGAATTACCTTAACTATTTTTCTTCGACACATAAATTGGGTTGGAATAAATCCAACCTCTTTTCTGTCCAAGATATTGGATGGTGCATTCGACGCGATAGACACCAGGCTCTGTGGCAATAAAAGTACACAATTCTTGCCCTTGCCAGGATTTAATTAATTTTCCATCCCGTATTAGTTTGCATTCTGTTCGTATTGGTACGCGAATTTGAAATGTAATGCTTGAATCTAATAAAATTTCGTCACCCATAATGGCATCAGAAAAAGAACCCTGAGCGGAAAAACGAAAACCAGTCGTTGAAAATGGCAAATCATATCCAATGAACGCATTACCTCTGCGGAAAGCTTCAAATACCATTTTTTTGTCATCCAAAAGATTACCTGACAATCGGTTGGGTACGAGAATGTGCGTATTCACACTTCGAAAATGAAAATTGTAAGGAAATACTATTTTTTTTAAAAATCCTTTTTTCATTATCAATGCATGGGAATCTGAACCACCTACACCGACGATTTTTCGGTTTGGTCGCGTAAGCGAATCCCATTTTTGCAACGTATTTGGGTTTGGACTACTGCTATAAAAATGTGGAAAAAACACGTGAAAAAGTAATTTAATCCAATTTGGCGAAACGGATTTCAATTCACTGAGGTGATTCCAAATTTCCATTCCATGAAATCCGCTTACATCCCAATCCACCCAGGAAATATCCGGCTCACCAATCATTTTTAATTCGTGTTCAAATGGATGTGCAATAAAGCTTAAGCCCCCAAACTCTTTTGCTTTATTGATGAGAATTTGAGGATCGGATGAATAAGAACTTAATTCATCGGTGTGTCCAAAAACGAGTAAATGATTTTTTTGAGGTTGCCTGTTTCGATCGTGGATTTCTTCCCCTGTAAGAAACAGTAAGCGATGGTCACCTTTTCGATAATATGTCTCTGGATTCTTCACCAGCACATTATGGTCAGTAACGATCAATACATCAATTCCGGCATCTAAGCCTTCTTTTGCAATTTTTTTATATATACCGCTTCCATCGGAATAAGTGCTATGTATGTGTAAATTCGTAATTAGTTCATTCATCTCAGTAGTTGACTATTTCGCCTTTTGACCGTTATAATGTGACCTGCTAAAAAAAATTTCTTACAATTTTGTTTTCTTAATTTGGAGGATAGGCGTGATTACGTATGTAGACATTGCTTTGATTATAACTTCGATTGCACTCATTGTTAGTGTAATTCTTCAGAATAAAGGTGTCGGTTTAGGTGGCTTTACCGGAACCGATTCCAGTAGTGTTTTCACTGCTCGTCGTGGTATTGAAAAGACATTATTTTTTATCACGATTGGATTGAGTGTCTTGTTTTTTGTTCTAACTTTAACTGCGGTTATAATTCGTAATTAAAGAATTTTCCACGATTATTTTAAAATTTAGACCATCCTGGGCGATTCTAAACATATGTGATGGTCGCCCATTTTTGATACCAAGAAACCTATGAAAAAATTACGTTGGCAATTACTGATTATTTTTTTGACAGGACTTGTGGTTGGAATTTTATTGATTAGTGAACAACCTCAAAAAGATTCCCCGCTATCAACAGTTGAACCACAACAAGGCGGCATTTATGTTGAAGCCTTGGTCGGCAATTTTCAAAGACTGAACCCGGTTTTGGATTTTTACAATTCATCAGATCAGGACTTGGACAGATTAATTTACAGTAGTCTAATTACTTTCAAGGAGCGGGGAATCCCGCAATCAGACCTGGCAGAGTCCTGGGGGATATCACAGGATGGAACAGTATACAATTTCACCCTAAGATCGGATGCTAAATGGCATGATGGAGAGCCGGTTGTAAGTGATGACATACTTTTCACGATCAACATGATTCGTGAGGGAGTAGATGTTGTTCCGGAAGACATCAGAAATTTTTGGCAGGAAGTTGAAGTAAAAACACTCTCAGACACCACATTGCAATTCTCCCTTCCTGAACCATTTGCACCATTTTTGGATTATTTATCTTTTGGGATCCTTCCATCACACTTGCTATTTGGATTAAGTTTTGATGAATTGATCAATTCAGGGTTTAATTTACAGCCGGTGGGAAGTGGACCATTTAAATTTGGCGGATTAATTATCGAAGATGATCAAATTCGGGGTGTCGTTCTAAATGCAAATGAGGAGTATTATGCCGGTAAACCATTTATCAATCAAATGGTTTTGCGTTATTTCCCTAATTCACAGGAAGCATTATTGGCATTTAGAGATGGCCAGGTTCAAGGAATTAGTACAATTGACAGTACGACTTTACCTGAGGTATTAAAAGAACCCCAATTATCCATATTTTCTGCCAGGAAACCTCAATTAACGATGATTCTATTTAATTTGAAAAATGAGCAAGTTTCATTCTTTCAAGATCCAATCATCAGGCGTGCTTTAATAACCGGATTAAACCGACAAAAGATTATCGATCGTGTACTTGGTGGGCAGGCAATAATTGCCGACGGTCCAATCTTGCCAGGAACTTGGGCATTTTATGATGGTATTGAATCAGTACCTTTCCATTCTGAAAATGCAATCGAAATGATTAAAGAAAATGGGTATGTCATAAGTGGAGAAGATAATCAAGTGCGCTCAAAAGATGGTGTGGAGTTGCGTTTTGAATTACTTTATCCCGATACAGAAGAACACCGGAAAATCGCAGAACTAATTCAGGCTGACTGGGAAAATTTAGGTACTGCGGTGGAAATTCGGGCTGTTCCTTATGAGGATCTGATTAAAAATCACCTGGAACCAAGGGATTATCAAGCTGTTTTAGTTGATCTTAATTTAGCTAATTCTCCTGATCCGGATCCATATCCATTCTGGGATCAGGTTCAAGCCACAGGTGGACAGAATTATTCGCAATGGGACAGTACGGTAGCAAGTGATTATCTTGAGCAAGCCCGAGTTACACCGAATTTAATCGATAGATCTTCCCTTTATCGAAATTTTCAGGTTGTATTTTCTGAGGAATTACCTGCACTACCACTTTATTATCCAGTTTATACTTTTGCTGTATCCAAACAAATAAATGGTATTCAAATTGGTCCATTATTTAATACCAGTGATCGATATATGACGATTTCGAAATGGTTTTTAGTCGGACCTCAACTGCAAAACCAGGTTATTGGCACAACTTCCACTCCTGAGGAATGATGAATTGGATTTGGCAGGATGAATGGGCAGTAATAAGATCCACAATTCCTGAATGGGAATCCTATATTTTTTCGAAGGAAATATTTTGGCCATTACATTTTGGGAAAGATTTTGTTTATCGGGGAGCAGTAAAACCTCGATTGAGTGCTGGAAGATTATTGATTTCTCTTTATCTTTTGGAATATTTTCAGAAAAATGATGATGAAATTGAAAATACAGTTCGAAAAGATTTCCTGGTTATAAACGATTTAAAGACCCAATGGAAAAGTAATTGGACAAAAAAGCTTCTTGCTGAAATACCAAATCGTTTGCGACAATGGGGAGATACAATCCAGCAATTACGAAGAAATGCACTACACAATTCTGAATACCAGAACCAGGTTCAAATACGATTAATGTTGGACTTAATGAATAGTGATATCCCAAAAAATAGTTCAGATCAAACGAAAAACCAGATTATTCTACTAGACCAACAATTAAAAATATTTTCTCAAGCTTCCCCTTTTGTTTGGAATGAAGATATTTCATATGCATTTGATCAAGACAAATACTGGTATCTTTTTTGCAAGATAAAGAGTTAGGGGTTGGACAATGGATTTTTTTACAAGGTCAGGTGATGCTGGCGATACTGGATTGTTAGGAAAAGAAAGAATTTCCAAAGCAAGTCTTAGGATTGAAGTAATTGGATGTTTAGATGAAACAAACGCAGCTTTAGGAATAGTCCGTAGCAATTCCCAATCAGTCGAAATTCAAAAGCTAGTAATCGAAATTCAAAAACTACTTTATCAAGTAATGACTGAAGTTGCTGCAACGGAAGAAAATGTGGCAAGATTTACCTTGATCAATGTGCAACACGTTCTACAAATTGAGCAAATAATTCGTCAATATAGTGAAAAAGTTGAAATTCCTAAAGAATTCATCGTTCCGGGGGATTCCAAAAGTGGTGCGTTCATTTCTTTTGCTCGCACCTTGATTAGAAAATCAGAAAGAAGAATGACTGAATTATTTGAAAAAGATGAAATAAAGAATATTCAATTACTGCGATTTCTAAATCGGCTTTCCTCTTTGTTTTTTGTTTTGGAATTGTATGAAAATCAAGCTAGTGGCAATAAAAATCAAACCTTGGTGAAATGAAAATTACATGACAGGCACAATCATAAACTTTTTAACAATCATTGGTGGAGGTTTTCTCGGACTTTTTCTTGGAACCCGTTTTTCTGAAAAAATTCGTCTGACTATAATGAATGGCCTGGGTCTTTTTACCATGTTGTATGGAATTCGGTTATTTACCGAAACAAAAAATGCAATGGTTGTTTTGATTAGCCTGGTAATTGGTATCCTGCTTGGTGAATGGATTGGAATTGAAGACAGATTAAGTAACCTGGGAGTATGGCTGGAGAAAAAATTTAACAAAGCTAACAATGCTGATAGTAACCGGTTTATAAAAGGATTTTTAACAACATCGCTTTTATACTGTATTGGTCCAATGGCAATATTGGGATCCATTCAGGATGGATTAACCGGGGATTTTAATACGCTTGGAATTAAAGCAATCATTGATGGAATAAGCGCAATCGCATTTGCGTCAAGTTTGGGGATTGGCGTTTTATTTTCAAGTTTTATTGTTTTCGTTTATCAAGGAGTAATTACTCTTTTGGCTGCCCAATTACAATTCATTTTGACTGACGTGATGTTATTCGAAGTAAATGCATTAGGTGGGATCATGTTAGTCGGATTAGCAATCAGTAATTTGCTTGAAATAAGAAAAATCCGGGTTGCAAATTTTTTACCCGGATTTATCATCATTCCTTTTATCGTACTTTTGTTTAATTATTTTGGTATTTATTGATTTTGATTTCGAATAATCAATATCATCTTTTTTTCTGGGGTCACTTCTTCGAGAAAAAAAATACAGCGTTTTATTGTTTTGCGATTCTAAAAAAAAATTGATTCATAATATATTGTTTTGAGAAGCAATACACGCTGACTACGAATGGGTAACCCCATTTCTCGATTAATTTCTTTCTTGTTATTCAGCTAATAAAGAATCTATAGTACTGAATAATGTATCAGCATAAACCAACTGACCATTAACTAAAAAACTAGGCGTGGCATTTACGCCATTTTGATTGCCATAAACGACACCCTGCTTTACTTCAGAATCAAATTTATTACTATTTAGGCAGGATTTAAATTCTTTTTCATCCAAACCGATACTCGAAGCAAATGCAATTAATCTGAGGTTGTTGAAATTACCAACATTTTCCCCAGTCCAATTTGTAAATAACATGTCGTGATAATCCCAGAACATGCCATTCTCATTTGCACAATATGCTGCTTCTGCAGCTTGAAAAGACTCTTCTCCAATAAAACTAAATGGAGCATATTTAAAATAAACATTACCCGTTGCAACGTATTTCTCAATAAATTCGGTTTCAGAATTCTGCCAAAAGCGGTAACATGCCACGCATTGAAAATCTGAAAATTCTTCCACAACAATTTTTGCATCTGGGTTTCCCATTGTCATTTGATTAACTTGAGGATGATTTCTTTTTTCTAAGGTCTTTATCTCACCGACAGGTCTTAATGATTGTAAAATAACGAAACCGGAAACAAAAAGTGCCAAAATCAGAATAATTATTAAGGTTGTTATTTGTTGCTTTCTGATTTTTTGTTGTTGTTTGTTTCTTATCTCTTGCCTTTTTCCCATGTTCTGACTCCCAATCCATTTTTTAGGATTTTCTCACAGTCAACTTGGTTAGTCAATAAAGTATGTAACCTGTGAAATAGTTACAGGGATAAGAACTGT
This sequence comes from uncultured Anaerolineaceae bacterium, assembly GCA_964586385.1. Classification (GTDB taxonomy): domain Bacteria; phylum Chloroflexota; class Anaerolineae; order Anaerolineales; family Anaerolineaceae; genus UBA6170. The sequence goes on along the minus strand of CAZPIM010000001.1, from coordinate 140,327 downwards.
AAAACAGGAATAGAATTTTTCTACAGGTTATTCAGTTGGATAAAGAGTAAGTAAAAACAGGATAATGCTCCGGCAAAAGTGAAAATCCGAATTTTTTATATAACAAAGTCGATGTTTTATTATCATTTTGAGTATTTACTGTAATTCTTGAAAAGCCTGTTTTTTTATAGTAATTCATTAAGTCAGAAACCAAAACACCTGCGATTCCATTATTTTGGAATTCAGGTAAAACAGCTATTCTAGCCAGATGTGCTGATGACAAATTCTCAGTTGTTAATTGGTATCCAATGATTTCCTCACTACTTTCAACCACAGTTGCATATCCGGATTGAAGATAAGCGAGATTCATTGTTTCCCGTGGCATTTGCCACAAGGAAGGAAAGCAAATTGAATCAAGTTCAGCCACTCGTATTAAATCATCAGAATCCATTAATCGGATTTGGATATCCCTCCTTTTTTTGATGTCTATATATTCATTGATTGTTTTTTCGAGAACAATAATTTCCTGGGTAAGGTGAAATTTTGTTTTCTCTATTAAATGAAGAAACCAATTTTCAATTGCAAGAGCGCCGATTATTTCAATGTTTGAACTAAATAATTGAATTGCATTCTCAAAAAAAATTTCCCAAACTTCCTGTCGGGAAATCGATGCCGAACAGGCAAAAAGACGCACCCAAGTGGAATCGGGGACATCGTTAGGCGCTGCGAAACAAGCTAAAATCTCATTATCCCGTTCAGCAATGAGAAAGGGGTGTTTTCCAAGCCAATCCAAAGCACTACGCCAATCCAAATGCCGATGAATAAAGTATTCAAAGGACAAGAAGTTTGCCAATGATGCATAATCATCAAAAGTTGCTTTACGAATAATGATTTCTTTTTGCATCTGTTAATTTTCGGCTTATCTTTGAATCAATTTAGAAACAATACCCGACAATTTTTTAAGGATTTTTTCTTTGGGACTCAAAACATTAGAATTCTGAAGAGCACCATCCATGGAGGCTAGTGATTCCAGATAGCGCCCTTGTTTGAGTTTTATGGATGAGGATCTTTTTTGAATGTAAGATTTGAGTTCTTTCTCGCCGGTATCCTCCAAATATTGGGCAGCTTTGCTATATAGCTCCAATGCTTGGGAATTCTTCCCTAATGCTTCTAATGCGGCAGCTTGGTTTCCGATAGACATACCTGCGTTTTTCAGGTTTCCTACACTGAGGAAAACATGCTCCGTATTTAATGCAGCATCAAGAGCAGCCTGGTTGTCACCAGCCATTAAGAAAGCTACACTGGCATTATTTTTTAATTCCGCTTCTTCTTGAGGATTGTTTTGCTGCCCGGCACTAATAGCCGCTTTCATAAAAATAAGCGCAGCTTCCTTAAATTTTTTCTCTGAATACTTCGATTCTGCAACTCTTTTTAAATTAGAACTCATGATTTTATAATGTAATCTCGAGGAGTCCTTCTGCGACGGCTCGTAATTTATTAACATCCAATTCACTCAAGCGTATTGCTAATTCAATGTAAGGCACATTGATCGGTTTTGAGATGAAAACCCGTAAATCGTCAGGAATCTCTTTTAATCTTTGCGATTCGATAATTTCAGAGCGCCAGTTTCCAATCAAGCCTTGCGTATCAAAGAAGTCTTCGATTCTACAATCCAGATTTCTGGAAATCATTTCCAATAATGGCACTGGAATTTCTTCATCGCCGGAGAGATTTCTTTGGAATTGGTCCGGGTCCAAATTTAGAGAATTTGCAAATTCTTCCGGGAGAATATTTTTGTCATCCAGAATACTTTTTATGTTTGCGCCAATAACACGATGTCGGATAGACATTAATTGTTTGAATTTTCTTGCTTGTTGTTCCTGTTCATTTTCACTCAGAATTTCATTACCCCAAAAATGTTCCAGGGGAATCTTATAAAAATAGGAAAGGATCTCTAATTCCGGCAGGGTGGGAGAAATTAATCCTGCCTCAAAATTGGTCAATCTTTCCAGCGGGATGCCAGTGATCTTAGTGCAATCCTGAATGGATTTCCCTGTAGATAACCGGGCGTCATATAGTAACAAGCCAAGTTTTTTTGTTCGGATTTTGATATAAAGATTTGGGTCTTTCATATGTCATTTCTCCCTGACTGGCTAGATTAAAAAACCATCCATTTTTAATTATAGCATTTAACGGATTTATCTTCGTGATCTTTGACCTGATAGCATCTGAGCAAGATTTGCACCAAATACCTCGGGACCTAGTTTAAACCCATTTTGTTCAAGACGATTCATAAAAAATGGTCGTATACCAGTAGGTACAAGTCCTCCAATTACCTTCCCATCCTGGGATACGCCGGATTGTTCAAATTTAAAGATCTCTGTCATGACAATCATATCCCCTTCCATTCCGGATACTTCTGTAACGGAGGTGACTTTACGAGTTCCATCCTTCATGCGTGTTTGTTGGACAATTAAATCAATTGCGCTGGCGATTTGCTCTCTAATTACTTTTAATGGAAGTTCCATCCCAGCCATTAAACTCATCGTTTCTAACCTGGATAAAGCATCTCGTGGGGAATTGGCATGAAGTGTGGTTAATGAACCGTCATGGCCTGTATTCATGGCTTGTAACATGTCCAACGCTTCTCCACCACGAACTTCACCAACAATAATTCGATCCGGGCGCATCCGAAGTGAATTTCGAACTAAATCTCGGATTGCTACCGCGTGTTTGCCTTCTAAGTCCGGCGCTTTTGTCTCCAATCGAACGATATGATCCTGTTGCAAGCGTAATTCTGCGGCATCTTCTATTGTTACGATACGTTCGTCTGAAGGAATAAAACTTGATAGGACATTTAATAGCGTTGTTTTCCCTGAACCGGTTCCACCCGAAATGATGATATTCAATCTAGAAATTACGCATGCCCGGACCAGTTCAGCCATATTTTTTGTAATTGAGTTGTATTCTATTAATTGTTCAATCGAAAGCCGGCCTTTATCAAATTTTCGGATTGTAATTGATGGTCCATCTACCGCTACAGGTGGAATAATAGCATTTACTCGGGAGCCATCCGGTAAACGGGCATCGACGGTCGGTGTGTCTGTGTCAATTCTTCGTCCCAAAGGAAGTATTATTTTTTCGATTAATCGTAAAATCGCATCATCATTTTCGAAAGTAACACCTGTTTTTAATAGTTTTCCTTTTTGTTCGATATAAACACTATGTGGTCCATTAACCATAATTTCACTTATTGATGAATCTTCTAACAGTGGTTGAAGTGGACCAAAACCCAGAATTTCATCCAGAATTTCCCGAAACAATTGATCTTGTATGGTTGGCGAAAGCCGGATGTTCAAAGAATTTATTGCCTGAACCAGGCTGTGTTTCACAAAATCCTCCCGATCTTTATAAGGAGGTTTTTTATCTTCCAACTCGCGATATATGACCATTCCTAAATGTTGTTTAAGTTTTAAAATTTCAGGGGATTGCATCGATAATGGAATCGGATTTGTCATTTCTCCATGCCCTGTTTCGTTTCCATTGCCGGAACCACCCAAAGAATTTGTCTGATGTTTATTGTCAGAAAGTCTGCTTGATAAAGCAATTCTCCGCTTAAATCAAATATCTTTCCATCCGTTACTGCCAGAAATGTATCCACAGAATTTAACTCATCAATCAATCGATTATCTGGTCGATAATGGACGAATCCAATGATTTTATGAATGGTCGTTTGAATAATTACTTCAACTGGCTTTTTAGTAATTACAGTTGTAAATATTTTCCCTTTTTCATCATATTGTGTGACCATTTTTTCCTCAATCGCTTGGTAGAAATTATTTCGTATCGAAAGGTGGCATCAAGTAACCTAACCCTGATCTCGTGACAATATGTTTAGGATTGTGTGGATCTTTTTCTAATTTTTGTCTGAGACGGGCGATACTTACCCAAAGAATTTCTTTGTCATCACGGTATTGGGGACCCCATATTGCACTTAGGAGTTCTTCTGCTGCCATTACTTTCCCGACATTATGAGCAAACTGAATCAAAAGTTTATATTCTGTTGCAGAAAGGTAAATTGGTGTGTCATCCCGCCAAATTTCTGCTCGTGCAAGATCGATTTTAAGGTCATCATGTGTGAAAAACCGATTCGTGATCCCTTGCTCAACACTTGCAGAACGACGTAAGACTGCTTTTACCCTGGCTATCAATTCAGTTGCTGAAAAAGGTTTTGCTACATAATCATCAGCACCGGCGTTTAGACCGCGAACGCGATCCTGTTCTTCATTCTTTCCGGTCAACATGATTACTGGAACCTGGCTAAATTGTCGAATTCTGTCCAAAGTTGAAAATCCATCCAGTTTGGGCATCATGACATCCAGGATAACCAGATCCGGGTGTTTGTTTGATACGACTTCAAGACATTCTTCTCCATTTGATGATGAAAAAACGTCATACCCTTCAGACTCAAGATTCACTTTTACTAGGTGGCGATAAAGCTGTTCGTCGTCCACAACAAGGATTCTTAAATTTTTTGACATTATTTCTCCAATCTCTCTCAATCGGTCGGGACATTCATTACAAAGGTAAGAATATATGAATAATTGTACCTTTTCCGGCTATTGCCGTTGCTGTTATTTGTCCCTGATGTGCTTCGATGATTTTCTTACAGATAAAGAGGCCTAAGCCGGATCCATGTGCCTCGTTTTCTAGTTTTTTGCTTCGATAAAATCGTTCAAAAACTTTTTCAAATTCGTCCGGTGAAATTCCTGGTCCAAAATCGCGGATATCAATAGAAATTCCAGTTTGCTCTTTATAAACTCTTATTTTTATCGGAGAACCCGGGGCGTATTTGTAAGAATTTGAAATTAAATTATCGAATACTTGTTTTAACCTGCGCGGGTCGCCTTGTAAATTTGGTAGTTCCTGACGAATATCCAGGTAAACTTCCAATTCTGGATGAAGCATTCGTGTATGTGAAATTACATCATTGAGCAGGGCATCCAACCGAAGAACCTGAAAATTTAAATTGGCTTTACCGGATTGTAATTTTGACGAATCCAATAAATTATCAATCAAATCTTTAAGATGATCCGTTTCCTGGTCAATAATATTGAGAAATTCTATTTGAGTATCTTTTTCCCAGGAAGTATCTTTTCGTAATAAGGTGGTCGTATAGCCCTTTATAAACCCAATTGGATTCTTTAATTCATGTGAAAGTGTAGAAATAAAATCTTCTTGAATTTGAAGTGTTTTAATATGATCTTCCAGTTTTTCGATCATTTTCTCATGTTCCTGCCTTAAAATCATGGAAGATATTTGATGTACCATAAATTCAGCAAAATTTATTTGATCGTGAGTAAATTCCGGTGTTCCGAAGCGAATAAATACGACTACCCCAAATTTTGCGTTATTTGATTGTAATGGGATACCTAATAGCAACGGCCGATTCAATCGATCATTTTCAATATCTTCAGGCAATTGTAAAATTGTTTTTCCCTGGCGTATTACTTCGTTCGATATATTTTCACCCCAAGCGACATCGGCTTCTTTTGATTTCCCGCGACCTGTTGCCTTAGCATATGAGACTTCCAAGCTTGATTCTGAAGTTCCATATAAATAGACGGCGATATTATCAAAAATAAAATATGGGCGAATTTTTTGGACGATCTCATCCAAAGCAAATTTCCAGTTTGAAGTGGACCAACAAATTTGGCTTAATGAATATAATGTTGTGGATTCAATGGGGCGGAGGGATTCATTCATATCTTATTTTATCAATCTTCTCAATGAAAAATCAAATCTACTGCCTGTACCAATTTCTGAATGGACAGTTAACTTGCTTTTGTGAATAGCAAGGATTTTATTAACCAAGGCAAGTCCTAAACCAACACCACCAAATTTTCGGGTTGACGAGCCATCAATTTGTTGGAAAGGTTCAAAAATCTCATGAATTTTTTCCAAACTGATACCAATACCATGATCAATGACTGATATCAAAACTTCTTCTTCGTTTGATTGTAATTCAATTTTTATTAGTGATTCTTTTGAAGAAAATTTTATTGCATTCTCAAGCAAATGACCTATAACCCATTCGATTTTTTTATGATCTGCCAGCACCCATATTTCACTTCCTGTCTGGTTATTTGAAAATTGAATCTGACGATCATCATTTTTTATTGCAAAATCGCTAACAATTTTCTTTATAAGTAAATTAATTTCGCATTCTTCGATTAATAGATGCAATTCATCATTCTCACCAAGGGTGAACATGATTAACTCATCAATCAACTTTTCAAGTTTGTCGGAAGCCCTATTCATTATTGCGAAAATTTTTGCTTGTTCATCAGGCACATGCCCAAAATCACCGTCAATAAAAAGGCTAAGATATCCTTTGATGTGTGTGAGTGGGGTTCTTAATTCATGAGAAATATTTGAAATTAGATTCGATTTAATTTCATTTAATCTCTTATTTTCCTGGAGTGCAGCTTCCAATTCGAATGTTCGTTGCTCGACACGTCTTTCCAGATGCTTATTGCTATCTTCCAGGGCATTCTTAAGATTGATTATTTGTTCAGTAATAATTTGATCTAAAGTGATTTGATCGATCAATTCCATTTCAACCAGAATTTGGCCAAGTAGTTTGGGATTATTGGATTTTTCATTCTCAAACTGAAGAAAAAGTGCTTTTTGCAAATCTTCACTAGTAATTATGCCGCGGTCGACTAAATAGTCGCCAATCCTTGGGACTAACAATTCTGGTTTTAACAGTTTGTTTTGAAAATCCATTGTTTCCTATTTACGCCACACCCATTCTCCTGAAACCATCGTGGCAATTGGCAACAGGTTCTTTATTTGATCGTTTGGTAAATGAAAAATATCTTCATCAAGTACTAGTAAATCAGCAAATTCATTTGGAAATATTCTGCCAGAAGTTTTTTTCCAACCCGCAAGTTTAGCAGGAGAGATAGTATAGGCACGAATCGCGTCTAAAAGACTAATTTTTTGTTCAGGGTACCATCCCAGTGTATCAGGGAAACCATTTTCTTTTCGTCTGCATGTTGCAGCAAATATGCCAAGAAATGGATTGGGTGATTCGACCGGACTATCCGAGCCAAAAACGATATTCGTACTATTTCGTAGTAATGACTGAAAAGGATAGGCATATTGAGAACGGTTTCCCCAGTATTTATCTGCTGTTTCCATATCAGAAATCAAATGAATCGGTTGGACAGAAGCTGTTATTTTTAAAATCGCTAACTGGTTAAGCAGGTCCTGCGTTAATATTTGCACGTGTTCAATGCGATGCCTAACTTCTGGCAAGTTTAATTTTTCCTCGAAGGTTCTTAATTTTCTGAATCCATCCAGAACGGTTTTGTTCGCAAGATCACCAATGGCATGCACAGCCATGGATAGATTAGAATTCAGTGCCTTTTTCCCAATTTCAAATATCTCGTCACTTGACAGTAATAAAACACCATAATTGGAAGGATTATTTTCATAGGGGTCAATCATCGCAGCGGTCTGTGGTCCTAATGCCCCGTCTGAAAAAAGTTTCAAGGAACCAATTCTTAGAAGATCAGAACCAAACCCTGTTGATACCCCAAAGTCAATAGCAGCATCTAATATGTCCAAAGGAATGCTTTTTAATACCCGTAACTTTAATTTACCGGCGATTTCTAATTTTTGAAGTGCTAAAAAGCAGTCTTTGCCATCAAAATCATGAATACTTGTGATCCCATATTTCCATAATTCACTTTGGGCAAATTCCAAATTTTCGGTTATTTTATTGATGTCAGATTGCGGAATGATTTTTTCAACCAATTGGGTGGCGTTTTCAAATAATAATCCAGTCAGGTTTCCATCTGAATTTTTTCCAATCATGCCACCTTCTGGATTTTGTGTAAATTTACTAAGACCAGCTTGTGAAAGAGCCAGTGAATTTGCCCAGCTTGCATGTAATGATTTTGCGGTTAAATAAATTGGATGGATATTTGATATTTCGTCTAATTCTGAAATAGTTCCATACCCATTTTCCCAATTATTTTGATTCCACCCGTGTCCAATGACCCATTCTCCTGGTTTGGTTTGTAAAACTTTTTGTCTTACCCTTGCCAGACACTCTTCTTTTGTGTTTGTTTCGCAATTAACCTGTGTCAAGCTTTTAGCAAAGTAGTTTAGGTGTAAGTGGGAATCTGTAAATCCCGGGAGAATAGTTTTTCCATCCATGTTCAGAGAATCAGATTGGTTGGTGGATAAATTTAGAACTTCCTCATTTGTTCCTATTGCGACTACTTTTTCATCTTGAATCGCAATAGCTTCCACAAATGGCTTTTCTTTATCCATCGTATGGATTTTTGCATTATACAAAATAGTTTTCATTTTATTCCAGGAAGAAACGATCGATAAATTGGTTCAGTTCTTCATTTGAATAGTAATGGATGATAATTTTGCCTTTATCCCCGTGATGGTCCAGGTTGACTCGCATTCCGATCTGGTTGCGAATTTTTTCTTCTAAAGCCTTGATTTCTGGTACTTCTTGTTTCTTTTCTGATTTTTTCTTACGTTCCCCACCGTATTTTCGCACAAGTTCTTCCGTTTGTCGAACAGAATAATCAAATTTCAAAACAGTTTCCAGGACTGCCAATTGTGCCTGGGTTGAATTTAATGCTAATAATGCCCTGGCATGTCCTTCAGTTATGATTGAACTGGCGAGCGCATTCTTAACAGCATCGGGTAACTTTAACAAACGGATTGTGTTTGTCACCGACACTCTGGATTTGCCTACGCGATTGGCAATTACCTCATGTGATAAATTGAAATCGTCGGATAACTGGCGATAAGCTTCCGCAGTGTCAAGAGGGGATAAATCAGTTCTTTGTACATTTTCGATTAAGGCTAATTCTAATTGTTCCTGATCAGAGGCGTTCCGAATGATTGCAGGGACATACAATAGTCCAGCGATCTTTGCTGCACGAAGTCTTCGTTCTCCTGCAATCAGGGTGTAGTGATTCGAATCATGACCTGGCATCAAGATAATGGGTTGAATGATTCCGTGTTCACGTATTGATTCAGCCAGGTCCTTCAATTCATCAGGATTTATTTCAGTGCGGGGTTGGTGTGGATTTGGTACGATTTGATCAATGGATATTTCATGTACACTGACGATCGTGTTAAATTGAGACCCGGACTGGTTAACCGGAATTAATGCATCCAATCCTTTTCCTAAACCTGGTCTTTTGGTCATTATTATCTCCTCACTAATCAAAAACCGGAATCTTTATACCATCTTTTTCAAGGATCTCTTTTGCGAGAGAGGCATATGCTTTTGCTGCAGTTGATTCTGGTGCATAAATTGAAATCGGAAATCCATAAGAAGGTGCTTCTGCGAGTCGAACGCTTCTTGGAATAATTGTTTGAAATACCTTGTCGGGGAAAAACTTTCGAACTTCATTGACAACATCAATAGCCAGCCTCGTCCTTCCGTCAAACATCGTCAGAACAACACCAATTACGTTCAATTCAGGGAAAAGACCCGATTTTACACGCTGGATTGTTTGGGTTAATTGTCCTAATCCCTCCAATGCAAGATATTCACATTGCACGGGAATGATGAGTCCAGATTCTGCTGCTAATAGCCCATTTATCGTCAAAATGGATAACGAAGGTGGGCAATCAATTAATATATAGTCATATTTATCCAAAACCGGGATTAATGCTGTTTTAAGACGGGTTTCCCTGTTTTCCATCTCAATTAATTCCACATCTGCTCCAGCTAATGCTGGGGAAGATGGGAGTAAAGAAATTTTCAATTTAGGATTATGCAAAACATGAACTGCCAGTGACTGGTTATTAATCAGAACTTCATAGGTACCATTTTTAATTGTGTGTTTATCAATCCCTAGTGAAGATGTGGCATTTGCTTGTGGGTCAAGATCGATTATGAGTACACGCTGACCAAATTGACCAAGATATGCCCCTAAATTAATTGTAGTCGTCGTTTTACCCACACCACCTTTTTGATTTACCAACGTCAAAATCTTAGCCATATTTCCCTATCTTGGATTAATTACATCAATAAGATTTTGTTGAACTTCTTCCATCGTTGGCACACCTTCAAGTGTTGGTCTTGTAACCGATCGGGAGGCAATCAGAGTTGCGAATCGAGCGGCTTCCCAAGGATCTTGTGTTTGTCGTAATCGAATGAAAAACGATGTGGCAAAAATATCGCCCGCCCCGGTGCTGTCAATTTCTTTCATTTTTGGTGGCCGAAAATTTCTAACATCACCATTCCAATAAACTCGCGCTCCTTTTGCTCCTTCAGTTACTACTAGAATTTTTACAGAATATGCAAGCGACGAGATAATATCTTCATTTTCTTTAACATCTTCAATACTAAGAACAGCTGCATTTGCTTTTTCAAGAAAAAAACCACTTTCCGGCCAATTTGTGAAATGAATATTTCCTTCTTTATCCCAATCCCGATACCACCCTTGTGGTGTGATACCAACAAAAGAATTAGGAAAAACCCGCAAGAAATCTGAATCTATTTCTCTCGCGATTGGTCCAAAATGAACTATAGGTGTTTTAAACCAGGATTCAGGCAGGTTACGGGGGTGGAGGGTTTCAGCAACCGAATGGATAATTTGGTGACGTCCATGTTTTGTATAAATATTTTCAAATACTGAAGAATTTTCGCTGATTTGATTAATGATTTGAATTCCATCCAATTTTGGTAAAACTGCGTTTTCCGCGAAGGATGTAAAAATTCCGACTCGAAGTCCAAATGCATGGGCGGTTAATGCCGCATAAGAAGCTGTCCCCCCTGCTTTGAACCCATTTGGTGTAATGTCTTGAGTAATGTGCCCGATTACCAGGTAATCAATTGGTTCAATTGGTGATAATGCTTGAATCACGTATTCAATTCCTCATTCTCATTCGTTGTATCATCTAAAGGATCACTCATCTCAACGAATGGCGTCAGATCAGATCCAAAATCTTCTATTGGAGTTTCAATTTCCATCCCAGGTACCACTGAGGCACAAAAAGGGCAAATATTCCAAGGCAGCTCTATAAGTTGGTCGCAATTGGTGCATTTTTTCTTCAGAATAGTGTGACAAGTGGGGCAAATCATCCATTCCGGTTGGACTTTTCGTGTGCATCCTGGACATATCGGTGTCTCTTCAATTGTTTGGAATAGTGCTTCTTCCTCAAGTGATTGTTGGTATTCATCTTCCAACGTTTTTGCGGGTCGTAATATGGAATAAATTAGTAATCCGGGTAGAAATAACAAGGCGACCAGTAAAACTGCTAGAATACGCGCAAATGGGTCTCTGGACCGTTTACGAATGTCTCTGAACGTCCAAATGATTAAACTAAGCCATAATGTAGCCAAAAATGCGGCTGCAAAAGCAGTTCCAACTAGCACCAAATCATCGATAATCGTTGGGTCAAAATTCATAAGAACTCCATTTTGAAATTATAGCATGGAGAAAGAAATTCATGGCAGATGAAGCTTGAAAAAAAATTCGATTTTTAGTAAATTTATTGAGATTAAAATAGCGATCTAACAATTTTGCACAAACAATGGGGTTTATCATGACTGATCGAACTTACAGAATTCAGGATTTGGAATCTTCTGAACGACCAAGGGAACGACTTGCGATTTTTGGACCAGGTGCATTAAGTGATGCAGAACTTTTGGCAATTCTTTTGCGTGTAGGTGTGAAAGGGGAAAATGCTGTTCGAGTAGGTGAAAGGTTATTGACTGATTTTGGTGGTTTGTTTGGATTACAAAAAGCCACTTATGAAGAAGTGTGTCAACAACATGGATTGGGTGGTGCCAAAGCAGCACAATTGAAAGCAGCTATTGAAATTGGTAACCGGCTTGCGCAAAGAAAAAGTAATGATGATAATCGACCATCGTTTCATAGTCCAAAAGAAGTGGCAGATTTTGTTCAATACGAAATGGCTGCCTTGGATCAGGAACAACTTCGGATTTTGTTAATGGACACACGCAATCGCCTGGAAAAAATGGTGACACTGTATATTGGTTCTCTCAATTCATCGTCTGTAAGAGTGGGGGAGTTATTCAAGGAAGCTATTCGAAGAAATGTTGCTGCAATTATTCTGATTCATAACCATCCTAGCGGTGATCCATCACCAAGCCCGGAGGATATCACTCTGACGAAAGCAGCAGTTCAAGCTGGCAAATTGATGGATGTGGAAGTACTGGACCATATCGTAATTGGGAGAGGAAAATTTGTCTCATTGAAGGAACGGGGTTTGGGTTTTTAGTAAATAATTTACTAATCTATTTCTCGAATTTAATAACTATATTTTGAATTGTTAAATTAAACTCTATATTCCGGACCTCCTTTTTTTGTAAAATTTGATTTGACAGAGCAAACGGTTTATAGTAAACTAGCACACGTTTGGCGAGGTAGCTCAATTGGCGGAGCAGCGGACTCATAAGCCGTCGGTTGTGGGTTCAAGTCCCACCCTCGCCACTGGAACCCATTTTGTAGACAAAAATCGATCGAAAAAATGCATCAAAAATACAGGATTTTTATCACAAAAATCCTGTATTTTGATTAATATTGCAATATTCCTGATGTGTCAGGATATCAATTTTAAGTTATTCATATCCTGAATTACCATAATCACGAAATTATCTATAAGATATTATTATGATAGAAAAAATTTCACAAAAACTGTAATTTATTTGTACAAAAATAAATTACAGTTTTGCTTTTAAATTGTAGATTCGTTCCCTTAATCCGCAGCCAGGGGTAGAGCTCGCGAATTACTTTTATCCGAAAATGGATCAAATTCCTGGGTCATTTGATCACGGAATTGCTTGGTATACAATCGGTAATACTTTCCACCTTGTTTCAATAAATCCGTATGGGTTCCCATTTCCATGATCTTGCCATTTTCGATAACTATTATACGGTTCGCTCTTTTTATTGTTGACAATCGGTGGGCAATTACAAAACTGGTCGTTCTTTTCATGAGCGAATCCATACCTTTTTGAATAAGCGCTTCTGTCAATGTATCAACGGAACTTGTCGCTTCATCCATAACAAAGATTTCAGGTTTGGCTAAAACAGCTCTAGCTAGACTTATGAGTTGTTTTTGACCGACAGAGAGTAAGTTACCGCCTTCGCCAACTTGTTCTTCATAACCTTTTTCCATTTTTGTAATAAATTCATGGGCTCCAGCGATGCCGGCTGCTTCTTCAATTTCCAAATCGGTTGCATCCAAGCGACCATATCGAAGATTTTCACGAATGGTTCCCGAAAAAAGGTGTGGAGTCTGTAAAACGATTCCAACCCTGGATTGAATGGATTGCAAAGAAAGACTTGTATAGTCGGTTCCATTTATGCGGATATGACCCTTTTTGGGTTCATAAAAACGACATAACAAATTTACAATTGTTGTTTTTCCGCCCCCGGTTGGACCAACCAAGGCGATGGTTTCTCCTTTTTTAACGATCAAAGAAAGGTCATCCAAAACCGGAATATTATCTTCGTATGAAAAATAAACATGATCAAACTCGATATCCCCAAAAATACTCTGAGTGTTGATTGCATTTTCACGGTCTTTTACTTCCGGGACAGAATCAATTAACGAAAATATTCTTTCTGCTGAAGCCATGGAATGTTGCATTTCTGCAAAAACTCTGGCAATATCCTGAATTGGCCATAACATGAACGTTACATAGGAAATGAAGGCTTGAATACCACCAATCGTGATCAAACCATATTCCGCTTCAAGACCTCCACTCCAGATTACAGCACCTAATGCAATCGCGGAGACTATCTGAACAGTTGGTAGAAAGAGCGCGCTCAACCAGGCAGCTCGATAACCGGCTTTGTACATATCTCTTGTCAGTTCGCCAAATTCTGATAAATTCTCTTTTTCTCTTCCTAGGGCTTTAATTACCCGAACACCCGTAATATTTTCATTGAATGCACCAGTAATTTTTGAGTTTAGTTTCCTTACCATCCGAAATTGGGAGAGGATTCTTTTTCTAAATTGAATAGCTATCAAGAATAGGATTGGAAGCGCAATAAAAACGAGTATTGCCAGTTTCCAACTAATAATGAGCATGAAAACCATTGCCGTAATAATATTCATGAAGCCCCAGGTCATGTCTAATAAACCCCAGGTGACTAAATCGGAGACTCGTTCAGTATCAGAAGTGACACGGGACATGATCCATCCTACTGGTGTCCTGCTGTAGTATGAAAGCGAAAGTTTTTGTAAATGATGAAACAAAGTTTTTCGTAAATCATATCGAATTCTTTCACCTAAAACGCTCGCAAGATAGATGAAAATAAAAACAAATACTGCCTGGAGGAGTAATAACAGTCCAAAGGTCGTTAAAATGCTGGATAATGCATCAACATTTTTTGCTACGATTCCTTCATCAATAATTCTTTTACTGAGAAAAGTAAAAAACGAATCAAGCACTGAAACAGATGCGATCGCAACCAAGAATCCAACAACCCACTTCCAATGTGGTTTCGTAAGACCTAAGATTCGATAGAATGTCTTACCAGTAAATTTGGTTTGGAAATCTTCTTCCTCATTATATTCATCAGACATTTGCGATTTCCTTTTCTAATTCCTGCTCAATACGAGTCTGGATATTGTAAATATTTCGATAAATGCCATCCTGCTCCATTAATTGGCTATGATTGCCGTGTTGAACGATTCTTCCCTTATCAAGCACAAGAATCTGATCAGCATTCATTATGCTTTGAATGCGGTGAGCAATAATGAAAGTCGTTCGATTTTCCATCAGTTTTTTCAAGGCTGATCGGATTTCTGCTTCTGTTTCTGTATCAACTGAGGAAGTTGAATCATCCAGGATGAGAATTTTTGGATCTTTTAATAAAGTACGGGCGATTGCAACACGTTGTTTTTGCCCTCCGGATAAGGTAACACCTTTCTCACCAACCAAAGTTTTATATCCTTCCGGAAAACCTTGAATTACATCATGTACGGCGGCTGCTTTCGCTGCTGATTCGATTTCATTTTGATCCACTTTTTTATTGACACCATAGGTAATATTCTCACGAATGGAACGTGAAAATAAGAAGGGTTCCTGTTCAACGATACCAATTTGACTGCGAAGATATCGACGCGGGTACTCTTTTAATTCTATTTCGTCCAGAAAAATTTTGCCACCAGTATATTCGTAAAACCGTGGAAGCAGGTTGACGAGTGAGGTTTTACCGGAACCAGTTGATCCTAGTAAAGCAATTACCTGACCTGGTTTGACATGGAAGTTAATATCCTCTAGAACACAATCTCCATCGTCATATTTAAAACCGATATCAACAAATTTGATATCTCCTTTAAGTTTTTCCGGTATGATCACCTGACCTTCATCAAGTTTTTCTCGGTCCTGCTTTATTATCTCGATTACACGGCCAAATGAAACCATTCCGGTTGACAATTGTACAATTAATCTTCCAAGGTTACGTAGTGGCCAGATAATCCAACCAACCATTCCTGCGTATGCTAGATAGGATCCAACACTGAATATGCCATCAATAGCATAAACCGCTCCCGTATATAAACCAACCAAAAGCTGTGCACCACATATAATATCGGTTATCGGCCAGAATAATGAATGCATCAAATTTAGTTTTTTCCCCCGCAGATATTTATCCCAATTTTGTTTTTCAAATTTGTTGATTTCATAATCCTGACGGGCAAATGCTTTTACAACTCGTACACCAGAAAGATTTTCCTGAAGCGTCGTTGAAATTATGGCATCCTGTTCCTGGTAAGCTTCATACGCTTTTGAAATTTTACGGAAGAACCAAATGGATGTGATTAGAATAATCGGAACGACTATGATCGAAATAAACGCCAATTTAACATTGATCGTTAACAACATTCCAAAATTTACAAAGAATAAAATAAAAATTCTTCCAATACCAATTGCCTGATCTGCAAAAAACCGTCGCATTGCATCTACATCGGATGTGGATCTTTGAATTAATTCACCGGTTTGCATCTTATCGTGATAAGTGAAAGTAAGATGTTGGATATGATCAAAAATGTAATTTCGCAATCTTCGCGTTGTACCTTCGGAAGTTTCTGCTGCTAATTTTCCACTAAGGAAAGCAAATCCTCCTTCGATCGCTGCCAGTAGAATAAAACCTAAAGCAATTAACGGTAAACCAATAGCGGTATTTTTGTTAATTAAATATTGGTCAACAAAATAACGAATCAACAAATAGGTTGTCGTTTTGGCAGTAGCTGAAATTCCTAAGCTTAATGCGGATCCGGCGTAATGCCAGTGATACCCGTGCATAAGACGCCAAAGACCAGTTAATCGGTTTTTCGTAACTACGTTTCTTAGATCGTAATTATATTTTTGTTCAAAAGATGCCAAGAGTTTCCTCCATCCGTAACAACTTTATCGGATTGGTAGATTATGAATTAATTAAAAAATCTTGCCTTATTTTGTCGATAGTATTGCAGACCCTGTTAAAAAGAGAGGTTTCCCCAATACGTCATTGTAATTAAATTTGCCTTGTTAACTTTACCCTGTTGTCAATAATCCTTCATCATGCATCGGTTGCAACCTGGCTAACCCATAAGGCTAACATTTCTCCCGTACTTTTGACCAGGTAATTTGTCACCAATTAATCATTAACGAGGATTTGTGCAAGTATATCGTATGTATGATTGTTTTGTTCAATCATTAGTTGAAATTTCTATAATTTTTTTTCAATGTTTTCTATCGATTTATTTGTCAAAAATCGTACTCTATATCGAAGAAGCAGAATAAGAATAAAGAATTGCCCAATTGCATTAAAAATGGTTGAAAATTGGTCAAAATAGAAGAGTAAGAGATTGGCAAAAGACAACATGACAAGTAATGTCGCAATTCCGATTTTTGTTCCGATTTGATCCTTTTGTATTAACATTAAAAATCCGGATAATAATCCCAGTATCCCTAAAACTCCTTCCAGACCGATTTGGGCTTGATACCAGGTCAAACCACTTTCATTTTTTACTAAATTTTGATTTATAAGGCTCTGTAAAATGAATTCGATATTTTCCGGTGAATTTATTGCTTTGATTAAGAAAAATGGTTCAGTTACTGAATAAGTACCCCAAATCAACAAAAGACCAGAAAGTAATAGGCGTGTCCTTTTTTTTGTCAACCATTTCGATTCAAACTTTCGATATCGGAAGGTCCATTTTTCAATATAGGATGGCTTATGGGGAACGATGATATCTTCCCGATTCATAAGGTATTGTAAAATCGATGTTGCCAGCATCTTTTCCTGTTCATTATTATTACTATTCGTAATGATTTGATTTAATTTCAATATGATGTTTCTGTGTTCTTTGATGGAAAGATCATTATCAAGCAATTCTTCTAACTCCTGAAAGCTCTCATAGAGTAGAACCCGGGATGTTTTTTGTTTCGGTCGCCTTAATTCCAAATATAAAAGCACTGTGAGTAAAAAGAAAGCATAAATGATCGGTGCAGCAGAAGGGTAAAAATAGTTATTGTTTTGTGTAATAAACTTTCCCACCTCGTCGATAAATAACCCAATCCCTATCCCTGAAAATAAAGCGCTAAAATCCAGGCTCCAACGGTTAGAAAATACTATGGGTAAAAGTGTGCCTAGAAAAAGAAATAACCCACCCCAAAGAACATGGGCAATGTGAATTTCTCCCCCTCCTAATTGTGGAAAGCCAGTAATGTAGAGGAATAATCTTGTCAATGATACTGAACTTGCAAAACTGATTAACGTAATCAATAAATATTCATTCACGCGATTTTGAATTATGGGAGATCGATTGACATCTTTGGACATAGATAAATCCTTTGCGCAAACTTTGGTACAATTACGAATTGAAAAAAAGAATGAAAATTTACTTAAATATTAAAAAACAGGTTGAAATAAATGTTACCAGATTATGTTATACACGCGTACGAAAATCTCCCAACAGATGCGGCAATAACTGTTTTAATCCGCCACTCAATTCGGTATCCCATTAACAGTGAAGCTGAAATTTGGACGGCGGGATTGACTCCTGAAGGGAAAGAAATGGCTTCCAATATGGGATTATGGCTTGATCAAAAATTCCGGATTTCAAGAATAGAAACAAGCCCAATTGATCGTTGTGTAGATACCGGGAAGTTTATTGCTTCTGCTTTAAGTGAGCCTATTGAAGTCTCTCCAGTAAAAGTTTTATCCCATCCAAATGAAAATGGAGAATATGATAGGTTTGAAGGTCATTTTAAGGAGAAATCCTGGCCTAAAAGA
Source organism: uncultured Anaerolineaceae bacterium (assembly GCA_964586385.1). Classification (GTDB taxonomy): domain Bacteria; phylum Chloroflexota; class Anaerolineae; order Anaerolineales; family Anaerolineaceae; genus UBA6170. The sequence continues at coordinate 122,037 of CAZPIM010000001.1, read as the reverse complement.
ATTCATGATATGGCAACGTATCTGGTTCCCAATGGGCATCATCCAAAAGGTTTGAATTTGTTTGTTTCTCATGATACTTCATTGGTTGCCATGACTGGTTTCTGGCTTGAAAAAGATTTTCGTGAACTATCCGTTTGGCCAAATTACCTTGAACCATTTTTTCTATGGTGGGAAGACAAACAATTAATTTCGCGATTTCGTGGTGAGCAAAAAGTAGTTAATCAAATACTTCATCGACAACCTGCCGATGTGCTCCAATCACTAAATTAATTAAATTCGATTTATCGATGTTACTAAACGTTATCGATCAGATAATTTTGATTCAAGGTGTTTTTTTACGAATGCGGGGATATTTTCTTGTAAGGAAATAGTTGGCGTCTCATGCCAATTTGCACAAGAAATAATTGCGGAATTGAAATCTGAAATAAAGTTCTCATCCGGATTAAATTCTTTTTCTAAGTAAAGGGATTTAATTTCAAAAACCTTTTCTTTTCGATTTGCTTTTGCATCCATGCGTCCGACCAAATTGCCGTTATACAAAATAGGTAGGCAGAAATATCCAAATTTTCTCTTTTTGGAAGGCAAATAACATTCAATCGTGTAGTCAAAATTGTAGATTTCCTGGGTTCTTTGACGGTCCCAAATAAGCGGATCAAAAGGAGTGAGCAAAGTCGTTTTATTTGGGATTAAGTGTTCCGATAATGCATTCTCAAATAATTCCCTATGTGAATAGTGGATATAAATATCTTCATCCCAATCTGAAGATTGAACGGAAAATATTTTTTTTGATTGAATCAATTCTTTGATGGTATGAGTTAAAGTGGCTTTTCCAATTCGATAATAATCCGCGATCCATTTCAATCGTGTTGCCCCTAAAACGCGAATCGTTCTTTCGATTTTTTCCTGAGTTGCTTCTTCCGTCGATAACTGAATTTTACTGAAATCAGGAAAAACTTTTTCTGTAAAATCATAATATCGTTGAAATTTATTCCGGTAGGCAATCATGAGTTCACCATGGGTCCACAAATATTCCAACGCAATTTTTTCATCTTTCCAGTCCCACCATCCACTCGTCTTGATATCCTTTCTTTCAAAATCAGAAGATTTTGTGGGACCGTTGTTTTTGATTCTTTCAAGCACAAGATTTACGATCTCGATATGATTATCTCGCCATATTTCGGCATTTTTCCATCCTGACCTTCCTAATGTCATATTTGCAAGGAATAGAGGGTATTGTTGTATTGGAATGAAACAGGCTGCATGTGCCCAATACTCGAATAAATGACCTTCTGAATGTGTTTGATCCAACCATTGATTTTGATAATTTCCTAAACGCGACCAAAGTGCAAAATATGGACTTCTGGCAACCACATTGATTGTATCTATCTGAAGCAGCTCGATTTTTTGAATCGTTTTTAGAATATCCGATTTTTCTGCTTTTTTTGGAAACGGATTTAGTAGTCCTTGCGACTCTAATTGCATCAGTTTGATTTGGTTCCTGGTGATATGCATCTGTGTCATCCATTTTTTCGATAATTTGTTCTATTATAACGTTATATATCGTTATAAACAATCTGTTTTTCAAAGGCGATTAACAAAAAACAGGTCTCTAAAAATTAGACACCTGTTTTGAAATTGATGAAATTTATTTTACGAAATTTCGTCGACACTTAATCGAAATTTGCTCATTTCTTCGCAATGGCCTTTATAAATAACAATTGGATTTTCATAGCGGAATCCGATAAATTCATCCGGACAGGCATATTGCATAGCGCAGATTAGCACCTCGTTTTCCTGGTAAATATGATCAGGGTTCGTCCAATAAGGGAAAGGACCATCATTCATTCCTATACGCCACTCATCGCCCATCATCCCAATTCCGTGTTCAAAACCAGGAACCATAAAATCTGCGAAACCTTTTTCTTCAGCGAAACCCATCATTTCAAATGCCAAATCTGAAGGGGTAATTCCGGATCTATATGTTTTTAAAGTAAGATCAACAATGTCAATAAAGTTTTGGGCATGCCATCTTTGCCGGTCGGTTGTTGGTCCGATTAAATAATTGTGACTGTGATCACCCAGTCCAAGTTTAAACATTGCATGAATGTCCACCATTAATGGGTCACCCGCCTCGATTTTTTTATTTGTGGCTGGAGTGCATGCGCCACCTGCATAACCTGTTCTTTTACCGGCAGCAATTTCATTTCCGCCGGTGAAAGACCACTCCCAGACGCTTCCTGCTTTCCGCATTGCATGAGCTGCCAAACCTGCAATCTCTGTTTCCGTCATGCCTTTCCACCCACCATTGCTTATCGCATCAAAAACTACCTGATGGCCGATATCAACAATTCTGGAGGCTTCTTTAAACCTGTTAATCGTTCCAGCATCTTTTATTAAAGCCAGCCCGTCAATAATTTCGTGTGCATTTACCAGTTGAAATCCATCAAGCGCTTCAGAAAATCTCTCATATTCGTAATGCGTCAAATTTCCTTCTGGTAAGTAATTTGACATACCACTTTCAATTCCAATTCTCCCTTTTCCCGTTGGTAGCAAGTCTCTAATAAAATCTGCAATTTGAGAAATTTGATCCTGACCACCCATTGGAGCAAAACCTAGTACATGGTCTTCATCCAACCAAGAATCGTCCGCTGCTCTGGCAGCATCAATGACAAAGGTGAAAGCAGTTGGCAGTCCTTGTGCCGGGATAACGATAAATGCTCTCCAAGGGAAAAAAGCATCGGTCGTCCAGGACATTGTTCTTAATCTTGATCCGAGGTAAACATCCAAATTCTTTTTTGACATTTCATTTTGAATTTCCAGAATTCTTTTTGGAAAATCAATATAGTAAGGATCGATTACTGAATTATTCGACATGATATCCTCTTTTTGTGTATTAATAATTTGCAGGGATCGTTGCAATTATTTTATTAATGCGATCCACTAATGAAGCCAATTTAAGCGCTTTGACCATGTTTCCTTTTAATCTTAGTTGACCAGTCATTAGTGCTCGTTGCGCGCCGAGTGTTGCCTGGGATATTTGTTTAAATACTTCATATTCTCCATTTATAATAAATTCTGCTTTTGGACCGTCACCAATTCCGGTTTTTACTTCATCAATCAATCCATCTTTGAATGAGACATAAAAAAATTGACGTTGGCCACCTTTACAATTTTCGTAAATATTATTCATTGATGAAGTGACGTGATTCATTTTTTCGGGTGAAAGCTCCAAACGTAACTTTCTTTCCACTTCGATAGCCCATTGAGGCGAGAGATAATCAAACATTTCTTCCATCGTTTCCTCCTGAATTATTTTTTTCTTTTATAAAGAGTCCATTCGTGATTAAATCCAATGTTTGAAGAAAAACAGTCAAAACATCGGATTTTTCTTTTTTTACATAAGCCTGAATGATGAACATTTTATAAATTGAAAAAAATACATGCGAAATTTTTTCTGCATCCACATTCATAAATTGATTTTGATCAATGCCATTTTGTATTATTGATTTGATCATTGCGATGGATTCATCATTAATTTCTGTAAATCGATCGTTTTCACCGAAAAAAGGAAAAATTTCTGGATCATTTTTAAGAATCTCACAAAAAACCTTATCTTCTGCCAAATACATGAAGGCTTTTTGACAAAGAACTATCAATTGTTCTCTAGGATTAACCAAGTTTTTAATAGAATCTTTAACACGTGCCTGCCAGTTCATCAAAGCGTATCGGACTGCATCATGATACAGTGCATGTTTATTATTCGCGTATAAATATAAATTCCCTTTAGTGACACCCAAATCTTTTGCGATATCATCTAAAGTAGTTTTTTTATAACCAGATTTTGCAAAATTAATTAATGCAATCTGGTATATTCGATCGATTTCAATTTTTTTTCGCATGGAATAATTCTTAACTGAATAAATTTAATAAATGTTCATTTATAATTTAATCATATCCGAACAAAATTTAAAATCAAGTTAAAAATCCACAGAAAACTGCAATCGAAATTTGGTTGATTGTGAATCTATTATGTACTATAATTTAGTCACTATATTCGTTCCGAAAGGAGAAGTGATTCAATGGCAAGTGTAACTTATAAACATGTTTGGAAACGTTTTGGTGATTTTACAGCTTTAAATGACCTGAACATCGAAATTGAGGATAAAGAATTCCTCGTATTGGTTGGCCCCTCCGGATGTGGTAAGACAACTGCTCTACGTTGTTTGGCTGGGCTGGAGGAAGTGTCTGATGGTGAAGTACTAATTGGCAATAATGTTGTCAATGATGTTCCCCCAAAAGACCGTGACATAGCAATGGTATTCCAATCTTATGCTTTGTATCCTCATATGACAGTGTACGACAACATGGCATTCGGTCTTAAATTACGAAAAACACCGAAGGAAGAAATAAAACGCCGTGTGGAAGAAGCTGCCGGGATTTTAGGTATCGAAGCATTATTGAAAAGAAAACCACGTGAACTTTCTGGTGGTCAAAGGCAACGTGTGGCAGTTGGCCGCGCTATTGTCCGCGAACCGAAAGTATTCTTGTTTGACGAGCCACTTTCCAACCTGGACGCAAAGTTAAGAGTTCAAACTCGTGCGGAAATTAGTAAGCTTCATAATCGTCTGCAAACAACATTTATTTATGTAACTCACGATCAAACTGAAGCAATGACGATGGCCAGCAGAATTGCAGTTATGAATAAGGGTCTTCTCCAACAATTGGATACACCCCAAGTTTTGTATGATTCACCTTCAAATTTATTCGTAGCTGGATTTATTGGTTCACCTGCAATGAATTTCTTCTCTGCAAAAATTCTGAAAGAAGGCGGAGATTTAATTGTGGATGCAGATGCATTTACAGTTAAGGTCCCCCAGGATAAAGTGGCCACATATTCTCATTTGGTGGGTAAAGAAGTGATCTTTGGTATTCGACCTGAGGATATTCACAACCCAATGTTCGTTCCACCGAACATCACCTCAGCAGAAGTTCCTGCAAAAGTTGATGTAACAGAATTAATGGGTAATGAAATTTTCCTGTATTTGGTAAGCGGCAAACACGATTATGTTGCTCGAGTTGATCCACGCTCAAGATATACGATCGGTGATGAAGTAAAGTTAGTTTTCAATATGGATAACTTCCACATCTTCGATCCGTCACTTGATAAAGAAAACCCACCCGCAGTACGCTAATTACAAAAAAAGCGCAGGATTATCCTGCGCTTTTTTTATTTAAATTTGGTTGTTACTTTTGGTGGATATTCCTTGTATTTTTTACAATGAGCAATGCTATCGCTAATAACAAAAAACCAACGCTATCAAATAAAATGAATCGCAATAAGGATGATCGCAATAAAAGGAATTGGTCTTCTGGAATGCGAAAAATTAATGCAATTTCACCAATACAACCAATCAATTGCATCAATACTGCCTGAATAAGGGATATCCTGTGTTTGATTGGACTCCATAATGCAAAAGCGTAAGGAATGTTCCACATAATAAACAGAAGACCAAAACCGGAAATTGCAATGTTACCGGGAGCACCAATTAATTCATACGCATAGGAATATTTTTGTGGGTGAAAGTAAAAATCAAACCCTGCTTGAATATTCACAAAAAAAACTAAACCGATAAGAATTCTTGCGATAAGATTTGAACTTTTGGCAGAAAGATATTGTGTCACATTTAAATCATATCAAAATATTGTAGAAAATAATCGGTTTTTTATTATGGAATCGTTTGTAGATTATCTTTAGGACTAAATTAAGGTGAATCCTTCTTATATTCTTTGATTTTAAAAAATACCGGATCTTCTAATTCAATTATTAAGAATAAAAGAAGACCCGGAAAATCAATTCAAAAAGGATTTATTTTGCTTTACCTTGATTAGCGACAGCGTCCATGGCTTTTTGAATAGCGTCCTGATCGCCAAGATAGTAATGGTTTATCGGTTTTAGATCCGAATCTAACTCGTAAACAAGAGGCACACCGGTGGGGACATTCAATGCGATGATTTCTTCTTCAGATACATTGTCTAAATATTTTATTAAAGCGCGAAGGCTATTCCCGTGTGCAACTATAACAACTTTCTTTCCTTCCAATATTTTTGGAGCAATCACTTCGTGCCAGGCTGGTAAAAATCGAGCGACAGTGTCCTCCAGGCATTCTGATTTGGGTAATTCTTCCGGTTGTAAATTTGCATAGCGGGGGTCATGACCCGGGAATCGCGCATCAGCAGGATCCAGAGCAGGGGGTTGGATATTGTAACTTCTTCTCCAAATCTTGACCTGTTCTTCACCATATTTGGCTGCAGTTTCGGCTTTGTTCAATCCCTGTAATGCCCCATAATGTCTTTCATTGAGACGCCAATCACGTATGACAGGGATCCACATTAAGTCCATTTCATCAAGCACCAACCAAAGTGTTCGAATTGCACGTTTTAGTACTGATGTATATGCAACATCAAATGTGTAACCGTCCTTTTTTAATAATTCACCGGCATTTTTGGCTTCCGATCGGCCTTTTTCTGTTAAGTCCACATCAGTCCAACCGGTAAATAAATTCGATTTATTCCACTCAGATTCTCCATGACGAATTAATACAAGTTTGTACATTTTACATTCCTCTATATATTTTTTATTTTATTTTCCCACAATTTCATTGTGCTTTTGCTTTCTCCCAGCGGATATGCAAATAAATGAAATTATAAGCGAAATAATACCCATCATAATAAACGCATCTTGCCATAATCTCATCGGAAATAAACGTATGAGCGTGTCTGAGTAATTAAACAACCAGGTTTCCCCGGTAAAAAATAATTTGTGAAATAGCGTAAACAATTGATCAAAACTGATCACGATTCCAGCTATGATAATTGTGATTAATCCAATCGTCAGCCATCCACCGCGTGAAAGTCCCTTGTAAAAATTGAGATAATTTTTATTTTTTAAGGAAGTAATATAAAAAAGAAAATAGATTCCAAGTATCACGTAAAAGATATTCAACATTTTTTGCAGTAAAACTTTTACGTCGATCATGTGACTGATCTCACGATCATTATAAATATTTGACCCGTCCTCAAATTTTAAATCAGAAAAACTTTTCGTATTTGTACGATCGAAAAGATAATTCATCGAATCGATCCCCCAACGCAATCGATCTTCTGTGGTAAACCCATAAGAATCAGGCGGAAAGCCAGGAAAATTGTATTCAATTCTTAAGAACAGCGGTGTAAACAAAATACGAACCGCGAACATGATGATTACGAAAGGTAAAGAAATCGTTATAAGCCATGATGAGATTTGGTTTATGTGTTTCATTGAAGTTCTTCCATATCTCCATTCAAAAAGAAATCAACAATCATTGAATTGGTTAACCATTCAATTGGTGCCAAATCATCGGTGAATACTTGTGCAATTTTTGGATTTTCTGCAATATTTTGGATGGTGACTGCCATTGTATCCAATAATAGCGGATTAATATTTGGTTGACCTTGTAAATATTGGAAATTCTCAGATAAATTGGAAAGTTCCGTGGGCTGAACGGTTGCAAATATGATCGAATTAAAGGAATTTGGTAAGTCCATTACATGAATCGTCGGAAAAACAGAGCGTATTGTCGATCCCAGAGAATCGATTAGCCTCCTGTCACTCATACCACGACCTACATTGATCACCATAACACCATCGCTATTCATATGATCATACACGTCCTGAAAAAATTCCCGGGTAGTCAGATGCCAGGGGATGTATGGTGGTCGATATGCATCGATGCTGACAATATCATAGGTATTATTACTAGTTGATAATCCCCATCTACCATCCTGGGTGTATACAGTGAGTTGCTCCATGTTCATACCAAAATATTCCCTGGCAACGTCAACAATCTTTGGATCAATTTCATACCCATCGATTTTGATATTTGGAAAAACCAATGCTGCCTGACGGGCAGATGTTCCTGCTGCCAGACCAACAATTGCCATTGATTGTATATCCTCTACAACAACTTTTGGAGAATTGAAAAATGGTGCCACTATTACCTGTTCCCAGGGACCAAAGTAGTTGATTTGATCCGGGTGGTACACGGAATGAATTCCTTGTCCTTCGTTCAATCGCAACAAATAATATCCACTTTGTTCAAGAACCTGGATGTAATTGTAAGAAGACTCGGTCTCCAATACCATACCGGTAGCGATCTTATCTGTACCTCGTGTTCCAAAGAAAGCCAATAGGGCAACGCAGATAAGCATCCAACTTAATTTCCAAAAACTCATCCAACCGGTTGAAAATCCGAGTGCAAATAATGAAAAAACCAATAAGATAGAACTTAGCACGATAAAGGTCAGATAGGTTCCTATTAATGGAATAAGTATGATACTCGGAAGAAATGTGCCAAAGAATGATCCTAATGTGGAAATTGCATAAATTCTTCCTGAGATTTCACCTGCCTGGCTGGAATTTTGTAATGCAATGCGTATAGCGAATGGTGACGCAGTTCCTAATAACGTTATCGGAATAATAAACAGAATCATGACGACAACGAATGAACCAATTAAATCACCCATCCATAATTGATCAAAAGCCTGCGATGCGATTTTTAAGATGGGTCTTGAGGCAAGAGGAACGATTGCCAGGAAAAGTGCTGCCCAAGCAAGAATTGAAAAAAAAGTTTTTAAATGCGGTGACCGGTCAGCCCATTTTCCCCCTAAAAAATATCCAATGGATAAATAGATCAATATCAGTCCGATGATTGCAGCCCAAACCAGATTGCTTGTTCCAAAATAGTTTCCTAAAAGGCGTGATGCCGCCATTTCTGCAGCAAGACTAACCATTCCGGATATAAAAACCGCAAAATATAATATTCTTCGCATCCCACAAATTATACCGTAGGAATACTTTTCAACATGGCATGCGTTGTATAATTTAATTAAAATTGGAGGCTATATGAAACTTGTGACGATTGCTGAAATGAAAATGATTGAAGAAGAAGCGAATTCGAAAGGTGTTTCATATGGGTTAATGATGGAGCGCGCCGGGAAAGGGATTTCCCGGGTGATAGACCACTACTATGCCCCTTTACCGGGAAAATACGTTACTGCTTTGATCGGAACGGGCAATAATGGTGGTGATGCACTGATTGCACTCCTAGAGCTAATGCAATCCGGTTGTCGAGGGCAGGCGTATGTTATCAATGAAAGAAAAGAAGATGGTTTGATTGAAAAAATTAAAGAATCTGGCGGTCAAATCCAATATTTTTCAAAGGATTCATCAAAAAGTGTTCTTCAAGAATGGTTAAAAGTGAGTGACATTGTAATCGATGGGATTCTGGGAACGGGTTTCAAATTACCCTTGAAGCCGGAATTTGCCAAAGTAATGGAAACGATTAAGAATTTTACCGGTCACTATAAAATGGTGTCGGTAGATTGCCCCTCGGGAATTGATTGTGATAGTGGAGAAATTTCGGATGAATGCATTCTTGCAGATATCACGGTATGCCTTCAAGCAGTAAAAGTGGGATTGTTGTCTTTCCCTGCTTATCAATTCGTTGGAACTCTGGAAGTTGTTGACCTTGAATTACCTAACGATCTCGAATCTGAGAAAAAAATACAAAGAGAAGTTGCGACGGCTGAATGTGTACGAAAACTTCTTCCAAAACGTCCAATGCAATCCCACAAAGGCACTTTTGGAACTGCTCTCATCATCGCCGGTTCAATTAATTACACAGGTGCTGCTCATTTAGCCGGTCATGCAGCCTACCGGATTGGAACCGGACTGGTGAAAATGGCAATTCCCGGTCCAATTTACGCAGCTTTAGCTGGCCAGTTCCCTGAAGCGACGTGGTTATTGTTGCCGCACGAAATGGGTGTGATTCAGGCAGATTCAGCAAAAATAATTCTACAGAATTTGGATCATGTTTCCGCTATTTTAATGGGTCCGGGATGGGGTCTCGAAGATACAACCAGAGAGTTTCTTGAAAAAATAATCACAGGGAAAATGCAAAGTGAAAGAAAAAAAGCAGGTATTGGATTTGTGATGATGGATGCAGATGCGGAATCAGCGACATCAAGCAATTTACCTCCCCTGGTCATTGATGCCGATGGGTTAAAGTTGTTAATGAAGATTAAAAATTGGGAACAGTGTCTACCAATCAATTCTGTATTGACCCCACACCCTGGTGAAATGTCCATTCTGACAGAATTACCAATTGCAGAAATTCAATTGCATAGAATTGAAACCGCAAATAAATATGCTGAATTATGGGGACAAATCGTCGTATTAAAAGGTGCCTTGACTGTTGTTGCGGCACCAGATGGCAGACTGACAGTCATTCCAGTAGCAAACCCGGCTTTAGCCAGAGCGGGTACGGGTGATGTATTAGCTGGCATTATTACCGGGATGATTGCTCAGGGTATTGAATCATTTGAAGCTGCCGTAGCAGGGGTTTGGATTCATGCCCAGTCTGGTATTGAGGCATCAGAAAAAGTTGGACATCCTGCGGCAGTGATGGCGAGTGATGTTCTTAATGCAATTCCTAATGTACTAAGTCGATTGGGGTAAAAAAAAGACGGTTGGAAATTTTTATTATTCAACCGTCTTATTGTTATTATCCTACTTCTAATTCCGGACCGATATCATTTGAAGATTCTGCAGTGATTTTCTTGGAAATTTTACTTTTTTGTTCCTGATAAATCGCCTGGCCTTTTTCTTTTGCTTCCATTGCTTTGGCTTTTGCCTCAGCTAGTAAAGCTTCAGCCTTCTTTACTGCTTCATTGGCCGATACTTCGGCTTTGTTATAAACTTCACCGGCTGTTTCAGAAGCTTTATCACGTAGTTCGATAGCTCTTTCTTTAATGACTGTTCGGGTCTCTTCACCGGACTGTGGCGCCATTAATAAGGACACAACAGCACCAGTTAGCCCTCCAACGATAAAACCGACTAAAAACGCACCAAATTCGTCTCTGTTTGACATCCAATACTCCTTTCATAAGTTAGATGAAAATTTGCAAATTTTTTTCTATTTTTTCCTGGGTTTAAGAATATCAAAAAATTTCTTAAATCCAGCAGAATATTCGTTCATTTTGATTACAGGCTCCACCAAATTGTTGCTAAGAAACGAGGTGGTACCCCGAAGATTTCTAAGTGTCTCATTGGTAGTCTCCAGAATTGGTTTAATTTCATTCTTAAAAACATTAATTAATGTTGCCAATTGAACGATTAATATAATTATCGCAATTCCTAAAACAATGGATTGCAATGCCATAAAAATTATGAAAATGTCCCGGATTCTGCTGGTTGTTTCCAGATTTGCCTGAAACAACATTACGAACGCAAATATAACCAAAGCAATAATGATGACCAGACCGATGATCAAAAAAACAATTTTTTTATTATCTTTTTGATTTACATCCAATTTGGATGATTCATCAATATTTGAAACACTAATTTCGGGAATATCCATTTGATCCATAAGTTAAATTATACACGAATGCAAGTTAATATATGAATAATTGCATAAGTATCCAGGATTTAACTCCTTTTATTGGATTAAATTTGGCAACTATTTTTAAAGGATTGAAATTAAAGGAAATTATTGAATGTAGATTGCAGGTTTTTGTCAATAATGTTAAACTTACTTGTTATGCATTTTCTATTGATTGTTTCCATAATTATCAATTTATCAGTTGGCTGGTTTTCACCAAAAACCCAACTTGATCTTGTTCGTATACTATCTCCTCAAAAAGATGAAGTATTGCAAGGGAAAATTGATATTATTGGTACTGTAACTGGAATAGGATTTCAATACGCAGAATTGAGTTTCCGTTTTCAAAATTCAGAAAGTGGTACCTGGTTTCTGATTTCTCAAATTGGTGAACCAAAAATCGATGAATTGCTTTCAAATTGGGATACATCAACAATTGTAGATGGGGATTATGAGCTAAAAATACAAGCGTATTACGAGGATGGTCATACGATTGAATCGATACTCGGGAATCTTCGTATTCGGAATTATTCTACTATCGAAACTGTCACTCCCACCAAAATCCAATCCCAATTGATCGAGTCAACCAAAATTCTTTCTGAGATAACTGAACCTTTAAGTACTAAGAAACTATATGCGACGCCAATGCCAAAAAACGAATTGGAAATCGAATTACAGGAAATAACGGTTTACGCTATGCGCGGTGCAGTGATAGGTATTTTAGTGCTTATTATTATTGGGATTTGGTTAATAATTCGTCGCCGACAGATAGGCTGAGAAGAATGATTGATAAAGATTTGTTTAATTTATTTAAGAAACCTGACTCCATAGATAATTCTTTTCCATCAGAAAAAATTTTTTTGATCGGAGGCTTAGGCAATCCTGGGAAAGAATACATCGGAAACCGTCATAATGTCGGATTTATGGCAACCGATCATATCATTAGTAAATTAAATTTTTCCGGAAAAAAAATAAAATCGAAATCGATTATTGTTGAAGGAAGATATAACAATTTAAAAATAATTTTTTCCAAACCACAGACATTTATGAATTTATCCGGTGATTCTATCGTCAGTTTGATGAGATTCTATAAAATTCCAAACAATCAAATCCTAATAATTCATGATGATATTGATCTGCCTTTTGGCGTTATTCGCTTACGACCATCCGGAGGTGCTGGAGGTCAAAAAGGTTTGTCTTCCATAATAAATCGTCTTGGAACGAAGGAATTTGCCCGTTTGCGCGTTGGTGTTGGCCGCCCCCCGGGGAATATGGACCCGGCAGACTATGTCTTAAAAGATTTTAATAAAATTGAACGTGAAGAATTGCCGTTTATTTTTGACACGATTTACAAAATGGTTATAACTTATTTGGATTCCGGATTAGAAACAGCAATGAATCTTTACAACGGTAACGTAACGAAGGAAGAATAATTTGTATGTTGAATTTTATTCAAGATTTGGATTCATTTAAAAATCTTATTTCTGATCTGCATACCGATCAATTTCAATCCAGTTTAGGTATTCCAAGATCAGCCAGATTACCAATCACTGCATCCATACAACAGACATTAAATTGGCCAATTGTCTATGTGGTCGAGAGAATGGATCAGGCGATTAGCTTGTCGGATGAACTTGGTTTCTGGGTAAAAAGCGATCTCATCCAGCTTTTCCCGGAACCAACTCCTATGTTTTATGAAAAAGCAGCCTGGGGCTCTCTCGCCAGAAAAGATCGTATTCAAGCCTTAACGCGTCTTTCGCAATATCATTTACCTGGCGTGGAACGTCCCGTAGAAGCCCCAATTTTTATTACGACAGTTCGTGGATTAATGACGAAAACGATCCCACGGCGTGATTTTTTGAAGTCCATCAGAACTTTGAATGTTCAATCTGAAATTCAACCAGAGATTTTAATTCGGGAATGGATCGGTTGGGGTTATGAATTAAAAGAAATCGTGGTCGAACCGGGTCAATTCTCCCGTAGGGGTGGTTTGTTGGATATTTGGACAGTTGCTGAAACAAATCCTGTCCGTATCGACTTTTTTGGTGATGAAATTGAATCGATTCGTCAATTTGATCCAGCTACCCAGCGAACGATATCAAAATTAAACAAAATCACGATCACACCAGCCAGTGAAGTTCTTTTATCGAAAGCAGAATTGGCAGGGTTAAGTACGACGGATTTGAATGAATTTTCTTTGCCATTAGTTTACCGTATGCCAGCATCGATTGTAGATTATCTACCTAAAAAATCAATCATCATTTTGGAAGATCAATTACTTCTTCAATCCATCGCGAACGAATTGGAAGAACAGGCAGTGCGTTTTCGAAATGAGTCAATCCGCGAAGGTATTCTGGATCAGGATTATCCAATCCCATATCAAACCTGGTCAGAAATTGAAGATTTGCTAACAGGTTATAAATGCCTTGACTTCGGTTATTCTTCATCCGAAATAGCTTCGGATATTTCACAGATGTTTTCACCGGGACCGCGTTTTGGGGGAAGATTAAAGCCATTTATTGATCATTTGTCAGAAAAATGTGCAAATGGTGATTCTTGTTGGGTTGTTTCCCGACAAATTAAAAGAATCAAAGAATTATGGACTCCTTTCCAATCGGGAATTAATCAACCGGTTTTCATTGATGGTAGTGTTTCAGAAGGTTGGGTTATAGATAATCTCGGCAGGGCATCCCATCTTTTTACGGATAGTGAAATCTTTGGCTGGGATAGACCTCAACCACGAAAAAGAACAAGACCTCAAGTAACCTCGCCAGAATCTGAGTTTGTCGACCTGCGACCGGGAGATTGGGTAGTTCATGTTGATTTCGGTATCGGCAGGTTTTTAGGTCTTGTTTCACGTGTTTTGGAAGGAATTGAAAAAGAATTCTTGTGTGTTGAATATGGGAATAATGATCAATTATTTGTACCGGTTCATCAGGCAGATCGGTTGGGAAGATATATTGGACCGGATGGAAACGATCCAAAACCCACAAGATTGGGAACGCAAGAGTGGTCAATCGCAAAAGCAAAAGTTCGTGAGGCAGTCCAGGAAATTGCTCAGGAGTTATTGGATCTTTATGCCCGACGGTCAATTGCTGAGGGAACAAAATTCAGTCCGGACGTTGCGTGGCAGAAAGAACTGGAAACCAGTTTTCCTTATATTGAGACGGATGATCAACTTAAAGCAATCAATGATGTGAAACAGGATATGGAATCGATTCGCCCAATGGATCGATTATTGTGTGGAGATGTTGGATACGGAAAGACGGAAGTTGCGTTAAGGGCTGCATTCAAAGCTGTAATGGATGGAAAACAAGTTGCCATCCTGGTGCCGACGACTGTTCTTGCACAACAACATTATGAGACTTTTCGTTCCCGTCTATCACCTTACCCGGTTGTTGTAGAGATGCTTTCAAGATTTAGAACACAAAAAGAACAGGAAAATATCCTGATTAAATTGATGTTGGGTGAAATTGATATTATTATCGGGACACATCGGCTTATTCAAAAGGATGTTGTATTTAAAGATATTGGCCTGGTAATTATTGATGAAGAACAGCGTTTTGGCGTTACACATAAGGAATTTTTTAAGAAAATCAGAACCGAGCTCGATGTATTAACATTAACTGCTACACCCATACCCAGGACCTTATATATGGCTTTAACCGGGGTGAGAGATATATCCGTGATTAATACACCGCCGGCAGAACGGCAACCAATTGTTACCCATATTGGTCCTTATTCTCAAAAAATTATCAGGCAGGCAATTATTCGAGAGATTGAACGTGGTGGGCAGATTTTCTTTGTCCATAATCGTGTTCAAACAATTTATGCAATGAAAATGCATCTGAACAATCTTGTTCCGGAAGCACGTGTAGGAATCGCTCATGGCCAGATGAAGGAAGGTGAACTTTCACAAGTGATGACTCAATTCACCAATGGGGAAATTGATGTATTACTTTGCACTTCGATTATTGAATCAGGATTAGACATCCCCAACGCAAATACTTTGATTGTTGATCGTGGAGATACATTTGGGCTTGCACAACTCTATCAACTCCGCGGCAGGGTTGGTCGGGGAGCGATGCGTGCTTATGCGTATTTCTTCAGACATCGGAAACGACCTCCTACGGCAGAAGGTCAGGAGCGCTTAGAAACAATAGCAGAAAATAATCAATTAGGCGCAGGTTATTCAATTGCAATGCGGGATTTGGAGATGCGTGGAGCAGGTGAATTATTGGGTACCCGACAACACGGTGCGATTGCGAGTGTAGGATTTCATTTATATACCCGATTATTAGCACAAGCAGTTAGATTATTAAAATCGGAGACAAATAATACAGATATTAAGCAATTACCCGGTTTTAAAGAAATTAAAATGGCAGTCACAGTAGAATTGCCATTGGATATCGGAATTCCAATGGAATATGTAACTGACCAAAGAATGCGACTAAGTCTATATCGCCGGATTGCGAATATTGAATATAACGCACAATTGGATGAATTAAGGAATGAATTTGTGGATCGATTTGGTGAAATTCCGGTGGAGGTGGAAAACCTTCTATTCCAAATTCAGGTAAAACAATTAGCAGAAGAAGCAGGTCTTATGTCAGTCGGATTAGAAGGAGAACAAATCGTCATGCGTTTTCCTCCAATTCCGGAAAATATGAAAAAGAGAGAATTACCGGATATAGGAAAAAATGTAAGAATCGGCAAGAATGCTTATTGGTTACCTTTGCAACAAAACCAGAATGATTGGCGTAATTTACTACTGAAAACGATTAAAGATTATATAGATATCTCGAATATCGAGAAAATTCCGGTATAATAAAAATAGATTATATGTTCTAGGATGGTACAAATGGATTTCGAATTAAATGCACCATTTATTCCGATGGGCGACCAACCGGAAGCGATTTCTCAATTGGTAGAGGGAATCCAAAAAGGTTATCGACAGCAAGTGTTGTTAGGTGCTACCGGTACTGGAAAAACCTTCACCATGGCTAATATTATTCAAAAAGTTCAAAAGCCTGCGCTCATTATGGCTCACAATAAAACTTTAGCCGCCCAATTATATGCAGAGTTTAAGGAATTTTTTCCTACGAATGCTGTTGAGTATTTTGTTTCATATTATGACTATTATCAACCGGAAGCATATGTACCACGACACGACTTATTTATAGAAAAGGAGACTGAAGTCAACGAGGAAATCGAGCGACTTCGACTGGCTGCAACAACCGCATTAATGTCACGAAAGGATGTCATCATTGTTGCATCAGTATCCTGTATTTATGGTCTTGGAAATCCGGAAGAATATGGAAAATCGGTTGTTGAACTGGAAACAGGAAAGATTTATCGTCGAAACGCGTTGTTACGGCAATTAATCGAAAGTCAATACACAAGAAGTGATATGGATATTCAAGCGGGCAACTTTCGGGTGAGAGGCGATACGTTGGAGATTTACCCTGCTTATGAAGATAAACTGGCTTTTCGCATAGCTTTTTTCGGTGACGAAGTTGAGAGAATAACCAAAGTAAACCCAGTCACAGGCGAAATTATTGAAGAGCCTGAGATGATCACAATTTATCCAGCAAAACATTTTATTGCAGATGGAAATGCTTTGAAAATTGCAATCGCAAATATTGAACAGGAATTACAGGATCAACTGAAATTATTTAAGGAAAATGATAAATTTCTGGAAGCTCAACGAATTGAACAACGTACGCATTATGATTTGGAAATGTTACGTGAGGTCGGTTATTGTTCCGGAATAGAAAACTATTCCAGGCACATGGATCTTCGGCTTCAAGGTAGTCCTCCCTGGACACTCATCGATTACTTACCAAGTGATTATTTATTGTTTATTGACGAATCTCATATGACTGTTCCACAAATCAGGGGGATGTATAAGGGGGACCAATCCAGAAAACAAACATTAGTTGAGTATGGTTTCCGATTACCTTCTGCATTGGATAATCGACCATTACGATTTGAAGAATTTGAACAACATATGGGATATACAATTTACACGTCCGCCACGCCAGCAGCCTATGAATTGAATAGAGCGGAACAAATTGCCGAACAAATCATTCGTCCAACGGGATTAATTGATCCAGAAGTTGAAATAAGGCCAACTTCAGGTCAAATTGACGATTTGATTATCGAGATCCGAAAAAGAACTGAAAATAGAGAACGGGTATTAGTTACCACGCTAACGAAAAAAATGGCGGAAGATTTGGCTGACTATCTACTTGAAATTGGCATAAAAGTTCATTATTTACATTCTGAAGTCGATACCCTTGATCGTATAGGAATACTGCGTGATTTGCGATTAGGCATATTTGACGTGATTGTCGGAATCAATCTTCTCCGTGAAGGATTGGACCTGCCAGAAGTATCCCTTGTCGCAATTTTAGATGCTGATAAAGAAGGATTTTTAAGGTCTGGAACAGCCTTAATCCAAACAATTGGACGGGCAGCGCGTCATCTTCATGGGAAGGTGATTATGTATGCGGATAAGGTTACAGATTCAATGGATTGGGCAATAAAAGAAACCAATCGCAGGCGTGATAAACAACGGAAATATAACCTTGAAAGAGGAATCGAACCCGTCAGCATCATTAAATCCATTCATGACCTTACGGAAAGAATCACTTTAAATTCCATTGCAGAAGAACGGGCAGATTATCGAACTGATGCTCGAGATCGAAAAATGAATGCAAAAGAATTGGAAAGAACAATTTCACATTTGGAACAACAAATGCGTGATTCTGCAAAAAACTTGGAATTCGAAAAAGCTGCTGCTATTCGGGATCAGATCTATGAATTGAGAGGAATGTGGGCTGAAGAAGCAAATGTACCACCATGGAGAAAAGCTGCCATACTCGCTGGTGAAAAATAATTCTTCTGTTTAATAACTGGAAATCACAGAAAAACGTTTAAACTCCCCAGTTGCTGTTAACCATTGAATACGTAGCGATTTAACAAAACCCGCATTTGGTCCCTGTCGGATTGTTGTGATAAATGGATCTAGTTTATCCCGGGTTCCTTCTGCAGTAATTTCAACTTCCTGGTTGTGTGTATTACGAACCCACCCGGTAATTTCAAATCGATTTGCTACTTCAATAGTGAAATAACGAAAACCGACACCCTGGACCCGACCTTCAACGAAAATGTGCACTCTCTGTGGTTCTTCCATCGGATACTTCTGGAAATTACTTGAGAGGTCGGTCATCTACCTCATCATCCTCATCCAACAAATCGATATCTTCTAAATCCAATTCATCATCTTCATAATCTTCATCAAGGTCATCTTCGAATTCATCATCTGAATCATCATCGATTTGGTCATCAATTTCTTCCTCGAAAGATTCTTCCATATCTTCAATCCAGCTTTTTTCGATGGAGTCGAGATCTAATTCACCTTCATTTATGTCGAATTCATGCATTTGGGATTCATCTGGTTCTTCCAAATCCAATAATTCAAAATTTGGAGCAATGCCATTGGTAAGATATAGATTATCCAAAGCTTCTTTAAGAAAATCTTCTTCTTCCTCAGACCCTGCTTTTTCCAGAAGTTTTTCAAATACTTTTTGAACATTCTCACCACCAATTTTGGAAAGTGCCCATATACTTTCAACCCACAAGTCTTCATCGAAATCAGTTTCCAAAACAAGTTTAATCAATAACTTCCTGGCTTGCTTGATTTCCAGTTCTCCGGAGGCTTTCACTGCTTCAATTTGAATTTTTAATTCCGGATGCGCCAACATAGAGAGCACATTTGAAGTCCAGATTTCATCGGCTGATCTTCCCATAGCAGACAATGCGTACATCAACCAACTTTCGTTTCCAGATTGAAAAGCGTTGGATATCAAAGGAGGTACTTCCGGTCGGCTGGAAAAACCCAGAGATTCCAGAGATTTTTGACGAACTAGCTCGTTTTCAGAGGAACGCATAATCTTTAGTAAAGTTTCTTCAATCAATTTAAGATTTGTGGATTTGATTTCTTCAATTTCCCCTAAATAGATATATTTTCCCAGACCACCGGCAGCCTCAGTACGAACTCCGACATCAATATCATTTTTTAATAATTCAATAAAAATCGGAATATTTTTTTCGTCCTCATAATCCCAAAGCATACGAATACTACTAGCTCGCACCACTGCGTTGGGATCTGAAAGCCCGATGTGTGCAATTTGGCTGAAATCCATTAAGGTATCAGAATCATTAAGGATTTCCAGGTTTTCAAAAAGTCTTGCTTTTCTTTCTGGTGTAATTTGATTCCAAATACTTAAAAGCTGACTCAATTCTTTAGTATCAATGTCAGAAAATGAGTTGAGATAATATTCCGGAAAATCGGCATCATCATCTAAAAGGGCATCAATGACAGATTGGAAACGAATTTTTTTTCTTTGAATTTCTGGCAAGGGATCCTCCTAGGGCATTACGATTGGATTTACGATATCCATCGTGGTAATTATTACCATTAATGCCAATAAAGCAACAAACCCAACCATATTAATTGCATTTTCATATTTTGGTGGTACTTTTTTTCTTAAGAATATTTCAGGCAAGAGAAGAATGATTCTACCGCCGTCTAATGCAGGAATTGGCAAAAGATTCGTAAAACCTAAAGCCACGGAAATTACGGCTAACACTAGTAATGTGTTTAATTGATCTTCAGGGTTAGTGGATGCAGAGTTCTCTTCGTCTTTTTCTCTTGCTTGGGTGTAGATGGAGTAAATTCCAACCGGGCCAACCGGTCTGGCTTCCTCGGCTGAAATAGTACCTTTAATTAATCTGCCAGGTAAGGCAAGTAGTTGATAGGCATAATTACCTGTAGAGGAGAGGGCGTATGGAATTGCTTCAAAAAACGAAGCATCCCGATAAGGATTGATCATTGTAATTCCTAAATATCCATCATTCGGTGGGGCTTCCAGCCTTGGAGTCGCATTGACAATTCTTTCAGTTCCATCTTCAGAAAGTAATGTGATTGATATTTCTTTCCCTCTCAGATCTGCAATCAAATTTGCTAACTGGTTTGTATTCTGAATTTTCTCATCATTCACGGCTACGATGATGTCTCCTGCAGCAATACCGGATGATAAAGCTGGAGAACCTTCCGAAACACTATAAACCTGAACAGTTTTTTCATCCGGAACACCCAGACGCATAAAAATCACAGAAAATATAATGATCCCGAGTACTAAATTAAATAAAGCACCACCAATTAAAGTCATAAATCTTGCAAAAATGGAAGCCTGACCAAACCCACCTTGAACTTGAGGATCATTTTCACCACGCAGCCGGACAAATGCGCCAAAAGGAATCCAGTTTAATGTTATTTCTGTTTCTTTGAATTTCCCGATTTTCAATAATCTGGGTGGAAATCCAAAACCAAATTCGTCAACGGAAATTTTAAACAATTTTGCAAAAATAAAATGTCCAAACTCGTGAACAAAAAGTAAAATTCCGAACACGAGAATAAATTCTAAAATCATCATTTTTCACCTTTATCTAAAAATCTTTAATTCCTCACATTATAATTCTTTTTAAATGCTGAGCAATTTGATTTCTATGGATTTGTATAAGCAGGTCATTCCTGAATTACTTTTGCTGGACCGCCCACGGATGCTACCAGAATTTTTTCAATTCCAGTCAATTCTAAAAGCGTTTCTTGAATCTTCTTCACAAATTTGCTTTCGACAATTACATGAACATTCGGTCCGGCGTCCAAAGTGTAACATACTGGCATACCCGCCTGTCGTAATTCGGGTATGGTTTTCATAATCGTAATGGTTGCAGGTTCCCAATAGATCAGACTTGGATTGGATGTCATCATCACTGCATGCATCAAATTACTATCCACTTCAACAATTTCTGCCAAGGCCAAAAAATCTTTCTTAATTATTGCGTTTCGGCCGATATCCAACCTTCGAGGTGCATCAGCTACACGAGCTTTTTGGATTGGGCTGGTATGAGCAAGCGCATGTCCGGCTGTAGACCCGACTGATTTATGTTTTCCTTTGACCACCGCAATCACATCTACCAAATCCCAATGTGAGGAAGGTGCAATACTCACCGCAAATGAGTCTTCATCCGTCCGCCCAGGTTTCCATTCGACAAAACCATCAGGAATGGATCGACATGCAGATCCTGATCCGCGCCTGGCTAGCCTGGATATTTCTTTTTCAGAAAGCTCCAAATCAAAAGCCTTTGTTGCAGCAAGACTTAACGCAGCAAATGCAGAAGCTGAAGAGGCAATCCCAGCTGCTATGGGAAAATTATTTTCACTGATAACTTTAGCAAAATAATGTTTACCGGATATTTCACTAACCCACCGTAAAAATTGAGAAACTCTTTTCAGTTCAGAATTTCCAATTATTTGCCCATTAATTTCCAAAATATCATTTTCGAGGGAAGATTCAAATGTTACATTCGTTTTTGTGTATAAACCATCCAAATTGAAAGATATCGACCCATTTTCAGGGATACGTAATTCGTGATCACGATTCCCCCAATATTTGATTAATGCAATGTTAGGATGTGCAATTGCGGATGCACTGAAATTGGACATTCTACCTCAACATTTTATTTATTTCTGTCATAAGTTTACCATGATCAAATATTTGATTCTGGCGATGATTTTTGTACATATCGCTTTTTTACGTATAATTAGCGATTTTCGGAAGTTTTACAATCTCGGATCTTATCAAATATTTATTTCTTCCTGAAGCTATATTTTTTCTGAAAAGTATCCTTTAACATTAATACCACCATTTGAAAAATGAATAATCGGTTTAACGTCCAGCTGGGTTTGATATATCAAATTTGGATCAGAACACAGGAATAAAACCTTCCATCCTGCATATTCCTTTCTCAGAATATTTCCAAACTGCGCATAAAGGTTTCGCAAATCCGTGTTAGCGCTGATCCGTTCGCCATATGGGGGGTTTGTAACAATCCATCCAGGTTGAGAAAATCTTGGCATATCTGAAATGGCATTGATTGACCATTGAATGGTACCGGAAACGTTAGCCCTTTGACAATTCTCCCCGGAAATTTTGATAGCCCCGGCGTCTCGATCGGAACCGAAAATGTTTATCTCACCCACACTTGTATTTTCAACTAGCTGAAACCGGGTCAAGATTTTCATTTTCTTTTTAAAAATTGGCCATTGCTCCATGATGAAATTTCGACTATTTCCAGGAGGTAAATTCTTTTTCATCAATGCCGCTTCGATGGGGATAGTTCCTGAACCGCAGAAAGGATCGATGAGTGCATCTTGTCGATTCCATTTACTTGCCAGTAACATGGCGGCAGCCAGATTTTCCCGAAGAGGGGCTTTTGTCACCGCCAGCCGATAACCTCTTTTGTACAGCGGTGTGCCTGAGGAATCAATGCTTATTTCAACCTGATCATCAATGATACGGACGACGATAATTTGTACATTATTTTCAGATTCATCCTCAAGATTTATTTTTTGAAGATTTACCTTTTGGTGAATACGGTCCTGTATTGCAGAATGAATTCTTTGACTTACTGCATCGCTATGGTAAAGCTTTGATTTCTTGCAGGTTGTACGTATCGATATAGAAGTATTAGGTGAAAGGTAGTCTTCCCAATTTAATCTACTGGCTTTTTTTACTAATTCAGGGAAATTAGTGGCCCTAAAGTCACCTAAACGAATGAGAATTCGATTTGGAATCCGTAAATGAATATTTGCGTTCAATAAATTCTGCAAATCGACTTCAAAGGTTAGTTCTTCTTGAAGAGGTTGATAAACCAGCTTTTTATTTTGCATTTCGTCTGCAATTTCGGTTTTTGCAAGATCTTCCAACCCGGGTGGAACGACCAGAAACATTTTAAGCATTTTTATCCAATCTATTTTTCAGTAAGTATTTCTTTTTGAATGTTCTTTCTTAATAATGACTTTTCTACAAATATTGGTTCCATTGTGAATGGATTTATCTCAGTGTAATACATGACACTTGCATATGTGGATGGGGTTGGCGTGAAGATTTGTACTTGTTCCGGATTTGTATTTAATGTTTTACTTACAAATTTTCTGACTGCTTGCATATCTTTTTCATCACATCCGGGATAGGCAGCAATAAAATAATAAGTTAAAAATTGTTTTTTTCCGGATTTTGAATTTAATTCATCAAATTTTTCTTTAAATTTGATCAAATTTTCAACGCCTGGTTTTCCCATTAATTTAAGAACGGCTGGATCAGTATGTTCCGGTGCAATTTTGAGCTGACCGGAAACATGATTTTCCACGATTTCTTCCAAATATCGATTTCCAAAACGTCGATCATTCAAGATAAGATCGTATCGGATTCCTGAACTTACAAAGATCTTTTTTATGCCGGGGATTTTTCTCAATGATTGCAAAAGTTCGATTTGTGGTTGATGAGTAGGTCGTAAGGCGGAACAATTCATCGGGAAAACACAACGACGATCCTCACAAGCTCCCCGGGTTTGTTTTTTTACACATTCAAAGCCGTACATATTTGCTGTTGGACCACCCACATCCTGAATATATCCTTTAAAACCAGGTAACCTGGAAATCTTTTCAGCTTCTTTGATGATTGAATCTTTCGATCGCCATCGTACGGTACGACCTTCATGCACTGCGATAGCACAAAAATTACACTCTCCATAACAACCGTGATGCGTACTGATGGAAAAACGAATTGTTTCCAGTGCGCGAACTTCACCTTTGCTTTTGTAAAAAGGATGAACTTCCCTTTCAAATGGCAAGTCGTATGTCAGGTCCATTTCTTTTTGTGAAGGGTAAAAAGCAGGTGGATTTTGTACTAAATATCGGTCTCCATGTTTTTGAACTAATCCTTTTGCTGTTATCGGGTCATTGTTTTTATAAAAGATTTGAAATGCTTCAATGAATTTGTATTTATCTTTAGAAACTTCTTCATATGCCGGCAATTCCAAAAATTCCGGTGTAGGTTCTTTGGCAATATAACTTAATCCGCGGATAGCGTTTGGAGAATTTGATTGGTTTATGCTATTTGCAAATTCGAGTACGGAATTCTCTGCCATACCATAAATGAGGTAATCTGCTTTGGCATCAAAAAGAATTGATCTGCGTACCTGATCACTCCAATAATCATAATGAGCAACACGACGCAAACTCGCTTCCAGTCCACCTAACACGATCGGTTTTGTTTTTTTGAAATATCGCCGAATTAGATTTGTATAAACAATTGTTGCCCTATCCGGTCTTAAATTATTTTCCAATCCGGGAGTGTAATCGTCTTTTCTTCTTTTTTTCAATGAGGCAGTGTAATTTGCGACCATTGAATCTATACTTCCGGCTGTAACCCCCCAAAATAAATTTGGTTCACCCAAACGTGAGATATCAATTGAATCCAAAGTATTTGGTTGGGCAATAATGCCAACTTTATAACCATGCTTAATCAGTGTTTGTCCGATTACAGAAACACCAATAAACGGGCTATCAATATAGGTATCACCACTTACCAAAATTATATCTAAAGAATTCCAGCCCAGCTGTTTTACTTCATTTAATGTGGTTGGTATAAACATTTAACTCCAGGCTCGAATTTGTTGTGAAAGAAAAAAAGAATTTCTAATCGCCAAAACATGTATTTACTTTTCTTGCACTTGTTATCCAACTGTGATTTAAGGGGATGGGATGGTGGACTCCGGCAACATTTCTTAGTGGTATTTCGATAATTTCATTGCCTTTAAATCCAAGCATGAATCCTTTATTTCCTTTTTTAACCATATCAACACATGCAGTTCCCAGTTGGGTAGCGCGCAATCTGTCCATGGCTGAAGGAACCCCCCCTCTTAATAAATAACCCAGGATCGTAACCGGGGTATCTAATCCGGTGTATTCTTTCAACAAATTGGATAAAAGATTCGTATTATCGGAATATTTATTTTCAATTAACTTCAAGCGTTGTTGAATGGATTCGCGTTCGTTCCCTTTCCTGATGCGCTCGTTGATTTGTTGGTTTCTTTTAAAGAATGCAACATTTTCCTGAGTCATAGCACCTTCTGAAACAGCAACTATACTGAATTTTTTGCCTGCTTTATTTCGATCTTGAATTGCCTTTGCTACATTTTTCATGTTATAAGGAATTTCAGGAATTAAAATTACATCTGCTCCACCGGCAATTCCAGCACCTAATGTCAGCCATCCGGAATAACGCCCAAGAATTTCTACAATGATGATACGATGGTGGCTATGGGCGGTGGAATGCAGACGGTCAATTGCTTCAGCAGCAACGGACAGAGCTGTATCAAAGCCAATCGTATAATCTGTTCCGTACAAGTCTTTTGAGATCGATTTTGGCAGCGAAATCACATTTAATCCTGCTTCTGAAAGCAATAATGCACCAATTTGCATCATTGCTCCACCTAAAATTACCAGGGCATCCAGCTTGTGGTTGTGATAATTTTTACTGGCAAGTTGAATAAAGGATTCAATTTCGTTTTCCGTAACCGGTAATTCTTGCTGGGTTCCTAAAATTGTTCCACCTAAAGTAAGGATCCCTGATAATTCTGGTCCAAGAAAATGAGTAAATCGATCCTCCATCAAACCAGAAAATCCATCGTGAAATCCCACCAAATCAATATTTGAATCTTTGGCATTCTTTCCTATTGACCGAATCGCAGCATTTAATCCTGGGACATCGTTACCTGCTGTTAACACCCCAATTCGCATTGTCATTTATTTACTCCAACCGAAAACATTTGTTTGATTTATTTTAATCGATTTAAACAGATCAGAGCACTTTGGTAAGAAAAACGGATTTTTTCCAGTGCTATAATCATTTTAATAAAGGAGAATAATGTATTCCATATATACAATTTCCAGGCAACATGGGAGTGGGGGAAGTTCTTTTGCAAAACTATTATCCATCAAAACCGGATACCCATTAGTCTGGCGTGAAGTGATCAATCGTGCAGCAATCCAAATGGGATCGCCTGAACTCGCCCTATCTATGATAGATGAACTCAATCTTTTTGACCTAACCACTGATGAAGCGACAAATTTAGTTTTTATCGATTCTATTCGGAAAATAATGCATGAATTTGCTAACAAAGGAAACCAAATTATCGTTGGTAGAGCTAGCCAAATAATCCTCTCGGATTTCCCGAATGTTCTTCGAATTCGGATTATTGCAAGCAAGCAATCAAGAATTACTAATATTTGTAAATCTAAAAATGTTAATAAGGACGCTGCAGCTGCTCAAATTGAACAAAGTGATTCTTTTCGAGCGAATTATTTAAGAAAATTTTATCATGTTGATTGGAACGATCCATCACTTTATGATGTGATCATCAACACGGATCATTTAAATATTGAAGCTGCCGTCGAATGGATATTACATTTTCCAGAAAGTATTTGATTGGTGATTTGGTGGGAAAAAATAGCAAAAACGAAATAATATTTTCACATCCTGCTGAGGAGATGTTTGCAAGAATACTGAATTTTTATGGTGTTAGATGGGATTACGAACCCAAAACATTTGATTTGGAATTTGATTCAAATGGTAGAGTTAAATTGGCATTTACTCCGGATTTTTACTTGCCAGACCAGGATTTATATATTGAATTAACGACGTTACGACCGCAGTTAGCAAGCATTAAAAATAAGAAAATCAGATTATTGCAAGTCTTATATCCCGAAATAAAAATCAAATTAATGAAACGAAGAGACATCCGTGACCTTTTAATTAAATATGGTTTGTTTGAAGAAGCTGCCACGATTAAAGGAACGAACGCACAAGGATAACCAAAATGGATCAATTAAATGATGAGGTGGTTGCCAGCTTAAAAGAAGTTCTGTTTACTGAAAAACAAATTCAGGAAAAAGTCCATGAGCTGGGAAAACAAATTTCAGTCGATTATCAAGGAAAAAATCCTTTGTTTGTTGGAATTCTTAAAGGAGTTTTCTTTTTTATGGCTGATTTATTGCGGACAGTTACGATTAACTGCGAAGTAGATTTTATGGCAATCAGTAATTACAATCACCAGATTCGTGCACAAGGTGTTGTTCGTATCGTAAAAGATTTGGATTTATCTATTCATGGACGACATGTGATTTTTGTTGAAGATGTCATCGATACAGGTTTAACGTTGAATTACCTTTTGAAAAATTTAAGAGAAAGAAATCCTGCCAGTCTGGAAATTTGCACCATTTTTAATAAACCAGCTCATCGTTTGATTGAAATTCCAATCAAATATAAAGGATTTGATTTGCCTGACCGGTTTGTCGTTGGTTATGGGCTTGATCACAGCGAAAAGTATCGGAACATGCCGTTTCTCGGTTTACTAGAATCAAAAAAGATCCATTCTCCATGAAAAATAAGTGAAAGAATGGATCTGGGTTATAAACAGGGGCTCCAAGTAACCTAATTTTAGCGTTTCCTTACCATTCTCTAAGACCTTTCTCTGCTTTCCCAAGTTTCAGAAAGACTTATACCTTCTTAGAAATTTTTATCAAACCGTAAGAATTCCATCACAGAGAATTTCTCTCTTGGTTATTCAAACTAATGGCTTGATTTTTAAGGTAAAGGGGCTAATTCAATTTCTTAGAGCTCCCTGCAATTTCATTATAGGAAATTTGTTTAGACAAGTCAATGAAAAAAATTAAATTTAAGATTTCTAACCTGAAACTCACAATTGAAAATTATTCAGTATTATTTGTGTAGGTTTTTTAATTCTTTTATGTAAGTATTCAAGGCTTGCCATTGTTTTGATGCTGCTAGCTTAGCCTGGTGAGGCCAGGTTTCAGCATTGTTTAACCGTAAATTACGTTGAATAAGTAAATCCTGCAAATCATTCGGTTGCATTTTACTTAATTTTTCAAATGTGGAAATCCCTCGCGAGTGTAGATAATCTGAAATGACTGGACCAATTCCGGAGAGAATGGTCAGATCGTCTTTCTCCTCACTATCTTTACTCGATGCTTCAACGATGATCTCTGTTTTAGAGACTGTCCTTTTTGACATGCTCATTTGTTGTGAAACAGGTCTATTATTTCTTTTTTTAGTAATGAAAAAAAGAAAAACCACCAGTAGGAACCCTAAGATTAGACTTAACCAATACAAAGTCGGAACACCGCGCAAATTGCAATTCGATTTACAACAAGGTTTTGATTTCATTTACTTCCAACTCTTTAATATGAAACAACAGCTCTTTTTTTAAGAGCTGTTGTTTCTTGGTAATGAAAATTAATATTGAATCATTCTGGGTAATTCTTTTGCCTGTTTTACCCAATCTTCTACTTGAGCAAGGACTGGAAGACGTCGGACCAGCTTTTTCTCTTCATTTACTAACTGCATTTTTTCAAAAAGGTTTTTCGGAACTCTTTTTGAAAGTTCGACAACAGTATCTACACCTGCTTCTTCCAGTAGATCAGAATATTCTTCTCCAACACCCTTAATTCGATACAGATCGGCATGATTTACCCACTCAAGAATTAAATCGCTGGATACATCTGCTGATTCAGCCAATTTTTTTCTACCTTGTGGTGTTGATCCAAGTTTTAATAAGGATTCAACTGACTGGACACCTGCTTTTAAAAGTTTTTCTGCATATTTAGGTCCTATACCTTCGATATTCATTAATTTTGTCATATTTCCTCCTAGTAAAAAAATTAAATTAATACATATATAGTATACAAACAAAAATAAAAACCAACAAATAAAGTCACAACCAATATTTTAAGTAATTCCAGGATACATATAAGTCAGGCAATGAGGTAGGTCTTTTTGCCAGGCAACATAATTATGACCTGCATTAAATTCATGGAATAAACACTTCATACTTGATTTATTTTTTATCTGATTAAAAAATTCGATATTCGATTCAAGCAACCATTCATATTTTCCAATATCCAAATACGCATCAAATGGGACAGTTTTTAATTGGTCAAGTAAGTTCCATACAACAAATGGGTGTTGGTCAATCGTGAATGCACCAGATTGACTGATTACTTTTCCAAAAATTGCCGGATTTCGTAGCCCTGCAAACACTGCAAATAATCCTCCAAACGATGCGCCTAGAATTCCGTATTCTCCTGGTCTTTCCTGGATTGGGAGAATTCCTGTAATTTTTTCGATGTAAGGAATCACCTCGTGAGTAATAAATAAAAGATTACTTTCACTGCAGGTGTATTCTACAGTTCTGGAATTCGCTTTAGATTCAATCATAACCATGGTGATAGGTTGCATTGTTTGGTTTTCAATCAAATGATCCACTATTCGGTTGATTTTGGCCCGTTCTAAATAATCCTGTCCATCCAATACAATTAATATTGGCGTGTCAGGTGTGTAATTTGCTGGGGTATAAATCACAATATTTCTTGATTTCCCCGGGATCAAACCTTGCGTGTTTATAGCCACCTTTTCCAATTTTCCCGGGTTTTGTGATTCGCGTAAATATTCATCTATAAAGTGTGGATTCGCGCCACTCATATAAAAAGAATTGTTATACTTTCCCATTCCATTGGATGTTTTTGAATTGTTGAATGGATCCAAAACTCTCCTGTTATTGATATAAAAACAATATTCCAGATAAGCATCCTGATCTAAATCAATTTCAAATTTCCATTTCCCTTTCTCAACGTTTGTGAAGGGTAAATAATATTCTTCGCGCCACCCATTAAGATCACTGGCAAAAAATGGTTGCTTTTCTCCATAATAAACAAATGTTGCTTGGTTTAAATGGATTGTCGGATTTTTTTCCTTCATTTCACCACCCCTTATTTAATAAAATATTCCGTTTTAAGGTCATTAAAATCGTTTGGAGAAATCTTATTGATTGATTCCCAAATGTCTTTTCCAGTGCTTATCTTGTTTTTATTTTCCACAACATATTCTTTTAGAAACTGAAAGAATTGTTCATCACCCATGCGAGATCGTAAATTATGAAAGAATTTTGCTCCCTGTAAATAAGTTGAATCTCGATAAGGCATGAATCCATGATAATCATAAATGGGAAGGTCGATTTTTCCTTCGGGATTGTAGAAATCAACTCGATATTGCCACCACCATTCGGCCAATTCCGGGTAAGCTAATTCGTAAAATAAAAACTCACTATATGTACACAAAGCTTCGTCCAACCAGGGTTCTTGCGCCTGATCATTTGCGATTAATGTATACCACCACTGATGTGCAGTCTCATGAACAGCAATGGTAGTCAAATATCCTTTTGGTGTGCCATCGAATAGATTATAAAAACCTTTACTTAAAAAAAATAATCCATCATATTCCATTCCATCCAGAAAATCTGCTTCGACGATCGATAAATTTGACCTTGGATAGGTTCCAAAGAGGTCTGAATACAATCTGATGGCGCTAATTACTTCATTTAGCACATGAACACCTGCAGACTGATGAAAAGGAAAATAATAACTGGTAACAGTAATGCCATCGATTTTTTCCTGTGAAAACTGAAAAGATGGACTGATTGACCAAACAAAATTGCGTGCATTTTCATAAAAAAAAGTGTGAGCTTCATTCTCAACAGTAGTAGGCGCATCACTGGCTGCAATAATATATCCAACGGGAGCGTTTTCGATTTTTAAAGTGATATCAAAATTTGCCAATGGATAAACCAGGTATTCTCCATAGAACCAAGGATCATGAAGAATCCATTGACCGTCATTGTCACGTGGAACGATCATTGGATACCAATCCACAAAATTACTTTGTAATATTGTATATCCAAAAATAACGGGTTTTTTATCATCCGAAGGTTCAGGTATTTTTGGTAGATTGAGTTGGTATTTAAGATCCAAAACGAGTTCATGGTTAAACTCTAGCGGTTTTGAAAGCTGGAATTTGAGCCAAAAATCGCCAATTTCTGCATTAACAATGTTCCCGTCAATCTTTGAATCTGAAAGTAAAAATGCACCATCAGTTCTTAATACATCGCAGGAAAGCAATAATTCTTTTAAAGGAATCTGGGAATTGTTCTTGTAAATAATCCTTTGCTCAACATTCGCTGTTTGGTTCAGATAGTCGAAAATCACATTTATCGTGTAGTAAATTGATTCCGGTTGATCCAAAACTTTTCCAGCAAGAGGTGTTTCTGTAATTGGAAGCGCAGTTGGATTGATCGTCTGAACAGGAAATGGCGTAATTGTAGATTCAATTCTATTGATCGTTGGACTGGGTGAAACATTGGTCGTATCCGAAATCAAATTACCGGATGAGCAGCCTATTAAACAAAAATTGAAAAAGGTAATGAAAATAAATTTATGGAAATATTGTTTTAACATTGATAAAATTTCTCTTTTTGATATGATTATTCTAATATAAATTATTTTCAGAGATTAAATTCGTTCCAAGTTTGAAGAGTCTGTTAGAATATCATATCCCTTTTTTGATTTTATCTAATCAATTTTCTGAGGCATATAAAATGGTATTAAAAATTGGTGATCCTGCACCTGACTTTAAATTGTCCGCAACATATTCAAGAACAGTTCAATTATCCGATTATCGCGGGAAAAATGTAGTTCTGGTATTTTTCCCGTTAGCCTGGACACCGATATGAACGAATCAAATCCCGAGCTATGAAGCTGATTTAGCAAAATTCTCGGGATTAAATGCCCAGGTTCTGGGTATCAGTGTTGATCACGTTCCATGTTTAGAGGCCTGGGCTGAAAAGCTTGGGGGAATTTCCTACCCACTTTTAAGTGATTTTTGGCCGCATGGGGAGGTATCAAAGCAATATAATGTTCTTCGTCCGGAAGGATATAGTGAAAGAGCAATTTTTATCATTGATAAAACTGGGGTTATCCAATATATCGACATTCATAACATTGACGACCAGCCAATTAATCAAGTGATTTTTGATACGATAATGAAAATGGATCCGGAAAGTGCGAAAGGTTTTCTGGAACTCCCACAGGCAGGAGAGATGCCAACCGGAGATGTGCTCATGTATTGTACATCCTGGTGCCTTGATTGTAAAAAGGCAAAAACCTGGCTTGATAAGCATCAAATAGAATTTGTTGAAATTGATGTTAATGAATACCCTGAAGCCGGGAAACTAGTCAGATCCTGGGCGAATGGGAATTTGGTTACTCCAACTTTTAATATTCACGGGCAAATAATTGTAGATTTTAATGAAGAAAAATTGAAGGAATTGCTAAAGATTAAAGAAACATAAAACAATAAGTGTCAGATTGCTTAACAAAGAAAACCAAACCTGGAAGAATTTAGAATCATCGTATTTTTATAACCATTGAATCTAACATTCCTTATAATTCTCTAATGTCTGATTCAAAAAACCAGGTCTCAAATTTGAGAACCTGGTTTTTATTTTTTTTTATTATAAGTAACTTTTTAACTATTCTTCTTCCAACTCATCAAAATCTTCGTCTTCAAATTCATAGTCATGATCATGATCATCACTATGGACATGCCCGTGTTCAATCTCTTCTTCTGTGGCTTCGCGAAGGTCAATCACTTTAACTTTAAAATTAAGGGTTTTTCCAGCAAGAGGGTGATTAAAATTTAATGTAACCACAAATTTATTGACCGAGACAATCGTAGCTTCTTGCAAATCATGTTCCGAATCTTCATCTTCTCCATCTGTATGGACCGTTATTTCAACTCCGGGTTCTAATGGAAAATCAGCGGGAAATTCTTTTCGGGCAACTTCGACAATACCTTTTTCGTCATATTCTCCATAACCATCTGCAGGTAACACAGTAATTTCTCGCGATTCATTCAATTTCATTCCATAAATGCCTTTTTCCAGGCCAATCACGATTTGTTCGGCTCCCTGAAGAAAAACAATGGGATCTCCATTTTCAGAACTATCTACGATTTCGCCATCGACTTTCAATTCGTATTCCAAAGTAACTACAACATTATCTTCAACCACGGTTGGATGGGTTTCTGTATTCAATTTAATCTCCAATTTGTTATCTATTAATTAATTTATTTTTCCGAAAAATTATATCATGTGAAAAATAAAATGATGGGAATTGGAGCAAAAGGTCATATAAAAAATTATTCGGTCAAAATCAATTCACATTCGATTGGAAAATCTGAAGAAAACTTTGTCCAAATGGATTTTAATTTTTCATCGGATAAATTGCTCAAAAGATGAGAACTAAATATTGATTCGAAATTCAAAAATTCCAGAGGTGCCAGGTTTTGTGAGATTGAATCACAAATGGGGTCAATTATGGATGATAAATTATCCGTATTCGCCGTCTTTGTCATGAATTCTTCTATCGAATAATTGATTGATTGTGAAGAAATCCAGGGCAAGATAGTTTGCATTGCATAAAAATCGACCAATATGATGCCATCCCAACTCATGTCAAATTCTTGTTGGAAGGCATTTATCGATTGCTTTGTGATAAATTTTTTGTTATCCAAATGAAAAATTTCCGAAATTTGTGTATTGTTTTCATTACCCTGAAGACTTAAAGGTAAAATGATCAGTCCATCCGGATTATGGTAATAAAAAACGATTGTCCATGCCGAGATAAAATTCGTTGGGCTTTGATCTAATTGATCGACGACAATTAATAAAATATTATTCTGGTTTGCGGATTCAAAATTAACAAAGTTCGTATTTGATTTTGGAGAGGGTGCTGTATTTTCTGCTAAGTATATTCCTGCATAAAGGCAAGCAAAAAATATAATGCTGATAAAGACGATCCCAAAGAATTTTCGCATATCTCAATTCTACTATTTTTTCATTGATCCAGAATTTATTTTAGCATGCGAAAAGCATTTGGTAAAAAATCATCTTTATGCGGCATTTTGTTAGTTATATATATAAATAAAAAAATTGGCCAAACCTGACCAATTTTTATTTTTTACAAAAATCTAGTATTAGTTTTTGAAAAACAGGATCGCATAATAAATTAACCAACCTGTAGTAAAACCAGAGACTCCAGAAATTGTGATTGCTTTTAATAATTTTTTATAGTCAATCCCTTGAAATATTGGATAAGCAATTCGAATGGTTTTTTGTACAAATTTTGAATTTGCCATCAATACAGTCAAAGTGTCCCAAAAGATTAATTCGTATTTTTTTAAGAATGCGTTCATTTTATTCTCCAATCTTACCTATCGGGAGGTAGTCATTTTTACGATTTTTCCTTTGTCGTTTACCAGGACACGAACAATTCTTGCTATACGTGTACCATTTGGACCAATTCCCTGCCCCTTGAATACCAACAATGTTTGACCGTCCGGTTGAACATGCTTGACTGGTGTTTTTCCAGAAACTTCGGGGAATTTTTGGTAAACCTGTTGATAAATCTCGTTCAATGTATCCTCAATTCACTAACTTAGCGACTTCTTCTTCGTAAAAACGCCGGGATGTCGATGTCCGAGGTATTAACTGATACTTCGGCATTCTCAAATTCCTTACGTGCAGGTGCAGGAGAAGAAAAGTTGAATTGCTTTAAAGGAATTTCACTTCTGACATAATTTTGAACATTTTCCAGCGGTGTAGCACCAAGACCAGTTATGATCAGAATGATCTCGCATCTATCTTGAAGCCTGGGATCAACGATGAAACCTGGAATAACTTCGGCGTTGTGATTAGTCAGTTCATGAAGATGATTCAAAGCTTCTGTAATTTCTGAGAAAGGAAGATCATCACCTGCAGTAATATTTGCAATAATTCCCGTTGCGTTTTCGATATTGATTGATTCCAACAATGGATGATGAAGGGCGTTGTGTACAGCTTGTTTTGCTTTTTCTTTTCCTTTTCCGATACCGATGGAGAGAAGTGATCCGCCGCCATTCTTCATAATGTTGCGAATATGTGAAAAATCTATATTAATATATCCGGTCTGGTTGATTAACTCTGATATACCTTGAATTCCCTGGCGAAGAACATCATCAGCAAGTCGAAATGCCATATCAAGTGGTAAATCTCTTGGAGCAATTTTTAGTAAGCGGTCATTCGGGATGGTGATTAATGTATCAACTTGTTGTCTTAACCGGGCAAGCCCTTCTTGGGCGTTCGCTTGACGACGACCCATTTCAAATCCAAAAGGAGTTGTCACAATCGCTATGGTGACCGCACCCATATGTTTTGCAACTTGTGCAGCAATCGATATTGCACCGGTCCCGGTTCCACCACCCATACCTGCTGTTAAAAAGACCATATCAGCACCTTCAAGTGCATCAGCAAGGTTTTGGACACTTTCACGCGCTGCGTCATATCCAATTTGCGGATTTCCACCAGCACCAAGTCCACGTGTAATCAATGGTCCGATTTGGACTTTGGTCGGTGCCAAAGAGGATTTTAACGCCTGGGCATCCGTATTGGCTGCAATAAAATCAATTCCCGGAAGACCGAGTTCAATCATTCGATTTACAGCATTGGAGCCACCACCACCCAGTCCGATGACTTTCATGACAGGTTTGAATGGTTTGAATTCGTAAGGATTGCTATTGGTTTGACTTTGGAAATTGTTCATTTATCACCTCTCTAACAATTGTGTTGCAATACTTGTGCCATCTCCGCTAATTCGCTCGACGGAACATCCAGCTTTTCGTAAATCATTGAGGCATTCTTCCGGTATGGATTTCGAACTTGCAACTACCGTTACATTCGCCGCAAGTAACGCTTCGTTTAAGGAAAAACCGACCGTCGCATGGTATTTTTTTACAAATGGCTGTACTACTTTTAAGTGCCAATCCGAAACACCGGATTCATACACCGGTAATAAAACATAATGGCGAATTGGATGAATATCATCTGAAACAAATCCTTTGGGGTTCCCGGAACTATTTTTTTCTGTTATTTGATTTTGTTCTTCTATCAGCGCATCTACACAAGAACATTGTGGTTGGCCATTTACATACCAACTATGACTATTTTCTTCCGTTCTAACTTCGTCTGCTAATTGATAAAAATTACATGCCAACACATTTTGTGGGATCGGTTCGAATGCACCAATTTCATTATTTTTCGGTTTGTTATTGTTCTTCAATAATTTAATAATTTCTAATTGGGTGTTCCATGGATTATTTCTTTGATCCATTCTAGGAGATGTATTTTCTGGAAAATTATTCAACCCAGCCTGAAAAAGCATGATACCTAATTCTTTTTGAAATACAGCTTTGGCAATAGCCTGATACCATTCAAAAATTCGAAATCCTTTTTGATCCTGTGAATTTTCCGGAGTTATATACGGGCGAGTTTCCGGCCATCTTTCAGGTCCTCCAGAACCCCAATTTAAATCTTTCCCATTAGTATGTGCGTATGCAGATAGAACTAAATTATTGATGATGATTTCTTGATTTCTTCTTTGAAGATTAGTGAAGCATCCACGCAAGAAAGCTGTGTCCCAATAACTACCTCCAGGCTCAAGCGGTGGAAAAACAGGGATGAGTCCTTCTTCAATTGCTGAACGCGCTAATGGAATATATAAATCGAGGAATCGATCAACCAGGTCATTTTGAACCCAATTGGAGGCAGTCCAGTTGGATTTTTGATTTGGTCGATCGAATAAGACAACATATCGAACTCCCCATCTTGCATAGACCTGGAATAATGTTTTTATTTCCCGATTATTTATATTTGTGTTAATCGGCAAATTAAATGTGATGATAGGAGAAATCTTCTCCTTAATTAATGATTGGAGAAATTCTTCAGGTATAGCTCTGTCAGTTTCGGACTTTACTACAAGCCAGGATATTTTTAATCGTTTAAATTCCGGTATCCATTTTTTGATATCTTCATTTCGATAATGCAATGAATCTGGAAAATAATGCAATCCAATTTGACGATATTGTTGATATTTTTCAAATTCAGACATAAAATCCTCAATCTATTTCGGAATATCTGTTATGTAGCAAGACTTATGCCAAATTGTGTTTTTAAGCAATGGATTTCTTAATTAATTTCGGAGAAAAATTGTGCAAAAAATTAATCCAACCAATCCTCTGCTATAATTAAAAATAATGATATTGGTCACAGGCGGAACTGGGTTTATCGGAAGAACACTGGTACGAAATCTGGTGTCTCTTGGCTACCCGGTTCGCACTTTATTAAAACCATCAAAACAATCTCCAAATTTACCTAAAAATGCACCTGTAGAAGTGACAGTTTGTAGCTTGAATGATGTTCGCGGATTAATGGCTGCCCTCAAGGATGTTGACACTGTTTTTCATTTTGCTGGTACAGAACGGTTAGCGACCAGAGCGGATTTGAATGGTGTGGATATACTCGGGACAAAAAATATCATTGAAGCTGCTCAACAATCTAAAATTAATCATTTTTTTTTCATGAGTCATTTGGGATCGGATAAAAATTCTGCTTATCCGGTTTTAAAAGCAAAAGCCATTGCAGAGAAATCGATTGAACAAAGTGGTATACCCTTTACTATTTTTCGATGCTCCAATGTCTATGGCCCGGGGGATCAATTCGTGGTTTCTCTTGCACGGTTATTAAAATTATCTCCTGGTTTCTTTTTCCTCCCCGGGAATGGACTAAGCGCACTTCAACCCTTATGGATTGATGATCTAATAACTTCTTTATTAATCTCGATGGAAAATAAAGAAACGTTGAATGAGATTCTTGAAATTGGTGGCGGAGAGGTTTATACTTTTCGGGAAATTGTTGAAATGATATTAAATACAATCGGCTTGAAACGCTCACTTATCCAATTATCACCGGGATATTTGCGCATATTAGCTGTATACATGGATCAATTTTTGAAAAAATTCCCTGTTTCCTTGTTTTGGTTAGATACACTAGCAGAAGATAGGACTACTCGTTTGGATGTATTACCAAGAAAATTTGGGATTTTACCTGCCAGGTTTTCACAGAAAATTAATTTTCTGCAGAACGAATTAATTGTATGATTTTTTTACTGAAGGAACAGAACTCATGATTGATGACATCGCATTTGGAATTCACGGCCATTTTTATCAACCTTATCGGGAAGATCCCATAACAGGGCAAATTCCCATAGAACGCGGAGCAGTACCTTTTAATAACTGGAATGAATTGATTTTTCATCATTGTTATAAACCAAATACTGATCTTAGAAATTTTGAACGGATAAGTTTTAATATCGGACCAACATTATTTGATTGGATGGAAAAAAACTACCCCGAGACTGTAAAAGAAATCATCAAACAGGAAAATTATAATTATGAAGTTTACGGTGTTGGTAATGCATTAGCGCAACCTTATCACCATACGATATTACCGCTTTCGAAAAAGGAAGATAAAGAAACTCAAATCGAGTGGGGGATTCTAGACTTTAAAAAGCGTTTTGGTCATGCACCTACCGGAATGTGGTTGCCTGAGACTGCTGTAGATTTGGAAAGTCTTCAAATCATGGCTGAGAATGGAATTGAATTTACGATTCTTGCTCCATGGCAGGCGGATACCCAACATTTAGATGTCAGTCAACCTTACTGGGTAGAATTAGAAAACAACCTAAAAATAGGTGTTTTCTTTTATCACATGGATTTAAGTACAAAAATCAGTTTTGAACCTAATTCAACTATTAATGCTGACCGATTTGCGATGGAAGAAATATTACCGCGTTTAAAGAATTCAAGCGCACCTGGACAACCAAAATTTATTCTGGTTGCATCGGATGGGGAGCTTTATGGTCATCACCAACCATTCCGCGATAAATTCTTAGATCACCTGATGAATGGCGCATTAACATCCCGAACAATTCAACACAGTTTTCCAGCACTTTGGTTCAGACAACATCCACCACAAAAGACAATTAAGATTCGGGAAATGACTTCCTGGAGTTGTCATCATGGTGTAGCACGCTGGTCAACAGGATGTGATTGTACTCCGCTAAGTGATTGGAAAAAACAATTACGAGAAGCAATTGATCAGGTCGCAGATATCGTTGATCGTGAATATGAGTTATTCATGAAAAAGTTCGTGCAGGATGTTTGGTCAATCCGTAAAGCTTATTGGGAAGTGATCAATGATGATCTTAATTTTGATCAATTTATGAGAAAATATCTTAATCGCCCAATTTCTGAAGCAGAAGGTATTAAGATCCAATATTTATTAATCGCCCAGGTAGAACGGCAAAGAATGAACACATCATGCGGTTGGTTTTTTGACGATTTTGACAGGATTGAACCGCAAAATGTTGTTTCATATGCCGCTCATGCGATATATTGGACTGAAATTGCAACGCAAAACGTATTTTACGACACTGTTTTGCCATTGTTTAAGAAAATATTGAGTCAAAGAACATTAGTAAGCGGAGATATCATTTTTTCTCAGCAATATCAACGATCAAAACAATTTTTTCCAATACGAACTCAAAACTAAAATCACTTTGGTTTAAGGAAATTTCTTTTCCATTCATAGAGTCTATTCAATGCTTCAATTGGGCTTAATGAATTTAAATCCATCTCTTCCAGTGATTTTAAAATTGGATTGGTTTCAGGAAAAAGTATCATTTGTTGTGCACTCATCATATCGTGCTTGACAGCTTTTCCGGAACTCAATTCTAATTGTCGTAAGATTTCTGAGGCACGTTGGACAACAGGGCGAGGTAGTCCTGCCAATTGTCCGACGTGGATTCCATACGACCTGTCAGTCCCACCTTGAACGATTTTATGGAGAAACACGACTGTGTTGTCTGCTTCGGAAACGGCAACATTGTAATTCCTCACACCGGGGAATAGATCGCTTAATTGTGTGAGTTCGTGATAATGAGTAGCGAACAAAGTTCTGGAACGTAATTTTGGGTGATTGTGAATATATTCAACAACTGCCCAGGCGATAGAAAGGCCATCGTATGTGGATGTTCCACGTCCAATTTCATCCAGAATTAACAGACTTCGGTTTGTGGCATGATTAAGGATGTTGGCAGTCTCGATCATTTCCACCATAAAGGTAGATTGTCCTGCATGAATTTCATCCTGGGCACCTATTCTTGTAAAAATACGGTCAGTAATTCCAATTTTTGCGGAACTTGCGGGTACAAAACTACCAATCTGAGCCATCAAAACGATCAATGCTACCTGTCTCAAAAATGTGCTTTTTCCGCTCATATTTGGACCAGTGATTATCCGTATGATTTCACCTGGTTCAAATAATGAATCATTAGGTACAAATCTTTGATTGGTTATGTTTGTTTCGACGACCGGGTGTCTTCCGTCGTAAATTTCAAGTGTGGAATCATTAAGTATTTCCGGGCAAACATAATTTCCTAAAACTGCAATTTCAGAAAATGATAAAAGAACATCCAATTCTGCTAAAGCATGTGCTGTTTCCATTAGTTTTTTACTGGATTGTGAGAGGATTTCACATACCTGTTTAAATATCCGATTTTCAATTTCTCTAATTCTATCTTCTGCATTTAGTACAAGAGTCTCATATTCCTTTAACTCTGGTGTAATGAATCTCTCGGCATTCACAAGTGTTTGTTTACGAATATATTCACTCGGGACGATATTTGCGTTTGCTCTCGTAACTTCAATGAAATATCCAAATACTTTGTTATAACCTACTTTTAAAGTTTTTATTCCTGTTCTTTCTTTTTCAATATTTTCCAGGTTATTGATCCAATCTCTTGCATTTTGTGAAGCCGAGATCACCTGATCCAATTCACTGGAATAACCTGGTTTTATTACGCCTGTATTTTGCAATGTTGCAGGGGGGGCTTCAGCGATAGCTAATTGGAGAAGTTCCGATTCAGGACGGCAATAATTGATTCTTTCGACTATAGACTTAATTGTGTCAATATTGTCAATTTGTAATAAAGTCCGAATGTCCGGGATTATTTGTAAGGTTGATCGGATGGCAGTTAAATCTCTTGGGTTTGCATGTCCGGATATGACCCTTGAAGTCAATCTTTCCAAATCACTCAAGAATCTTAATTTCTGGAGCAATTCCGCCCTTAATAACCCGGATCCAATAAAAAATTTTACAGAATTTTGTCTTCTGGAAATTTCATCAATCTCCAAAAGCGGTTTTGAAACCCATTGTCGAATTAATCTGTGCCCCATTGGTGTAGTTGTACGATCGAGCACGTACAATAAAGATCCTTTGGCTTCATTTTTACGTATTGTTTCGGTCAACTCCAAATTTCTTCTGGTAGCAGCATCCAGGTTCATGAATTCGGATGTTGAATAAATAGAAAGATTTGATAGTAATTTTAATGCTGTTGGTTGGGTATCTTGCAAATAATCGATGATCGCACCTGCGGCTCGTATGGCATTCGGAAATCCTGCAACTCCAAAACCATCCAGGGTTGTTGTATTAAATTGTTGTCGTAAATTTTCTTCACAGCGGATCAATTCAAAATGCCAATTGGCTAAAGTCGTAATGTGCCCAACAATTTCATTTTGAATTCGAAGAGATTCCGGTATAAGCACTTCCGCGGGATTAAGTCGCGTTAATTCGGTACGCAAATCGATGATAGGATCGTTACTGGTCATTTCCGAGCAATAAAATTCTCCGGTCGTAATATCAACGTACGCAATTCCTAAATGGTTTTCAGCTATGATTGCGCTTACTAAATAATTGTTCCAGTCATTTTTTAATAAACTTGGTTCGACAACAGTGCCTGGTGTTATCACCCGGACAACTTCACGGTGGACAAGTCCTTTGCCTGTGGGTTCTCCAATTTGTTCAGCAATTGCTACATGAAATCCTTTATTTATTAATCTGCCTAAATAATTTTCTACAGCATGGTATGGAATACCAGCCATCGGAATTCGCATTCCTTTGGCTACATTTCTGGAAGTAAGAACAATATCCAATTCGCGAGATGTGGTTTCGGCATCTCGATCAAAGGTTTCATAAAAATCACCTAATCGAAAGAAAACGATCGAATCTGGATATTGTTTTTTGATTTCAAGATATTGTTTTCGTATGGGAGTTATGTCATCAGTACTCATAATCATTGATTCTAAGTTGATGCGTATTTTTGTGCAAGAGACACAAAGGATGCAATATTGCAAAAAACATGATCATGTATAATGATGTAACGAAATCGTGGTGAGGGAACAATGGAATATGAAAATCAAAAATTCCATCCATTTTTTGATGGAGTAGAAATAGGAATTGGCACATGGGCTTGGGGTGACCGCTTGTATTGGGGATTTGGTAGTACCTATGCAGAAAAAGATATTCAGGAAGCCTTCAATTCCTGTATAGAAAATGGTATTACATTTTTTGACACGGCAGAAGTTTATGGGCAGGGAAAATCCGAACTCATTTTAGGGGAGTTGATCAAAAATTCGAATGTCAAATTCAAAATCGCTTCTAAGATCATGCCGTTTCCATGGAGACTAAATCATAAAAGTTTTACAAAAGCATTAAAATCTAGTCTTGCAAGATTAAATTTACAAAAAATTGATTTATATCAATTACACATGCCCTTGCCGCCTCTAAGAATTGAGACGTGGATGCAATATATGGCAGACGCAAAACATCAAGATTTGATAGCGGCGGTTGGAGTCTCAAATTTTAGTGCAGAGCAGACACATCGTGCCTACGAAGCATTAGCCAAACAAGGTGTGAATTTAGCATCGAATCAGGTGGAATATAGCTTACTGAACCGTGAAATTGAAGAGAATGGTGTCTTAAAAACCTGCAATGACCTTGGAATAAAATGTATTGCGTATAGCCCTATTGGGATGGGGATACTTTCAGGAAAATATTCGGACGAGAACCCCCTCAAAGGTATGCGTGCAAGTAAGTTTTCTAAAATCGATTTACAAAGATTTAAACCATTAATTGAGACTTTAAAAAAAATCGGTGCGGATCATGGCGGAAAAAGTGCTTCTCAAGTCGCCATCAATTGGGTTATTTCGAAAGGTGCATTACCGATTCCTGGAGTAAAAAATCTGGACCAGGCTTTTCAGAATTCCAATGTGATTAATTGGCATCTGGATGCAAATGAAGTCGCGCGTTTAGATGATATTAGTAAAAAAGTAACTAAAAAGCCATAATATTGATATTCCCATATTTAAGATTTTCGTTATAATTCATCTCTATGAATGAAAAAATTGAATATTTACCTTTTAATGCAATCAACGAATTTATGTTACCGGAATATCGAAAAGTGGTAATTAAGTCGGTATTCTCAAGTTTTGAATCTCTCCCAAATTTCCGTCAAAAATCAATTAATTCTGAGATTAAGAAATTAGTGAAAATTCAAGGCTTTCGGGATAGTAGCCAAGCACCAATTGGAATAAAAAGTCGTGAGAGTTCAACTGTATTTGAAAAATCAGCAAAATTTGCATCTGAAATATTAGCTGCCTGGGCAGAATTAAATCTGGATTTGGCAAAGTCAGTTTTTCAAATGTTGACCGAACGTGGCTGGATCATATTGCCGGTAGATGCTGATCGAAGTAAGCTGCCTGGGTTTTTGATTAAGTGGCCAGCTAAAGATTCTTTTGAATTATTAACCAATGAATTCAGGGAAAAACATACAGACAGTGCAAATTCAGATG
Organism: uncultured Anaerolineaceae bacterium; assembly: GCA_964586385.1. GTDB lineage: Bacteria > Chloroflexota > Anaerolineae > Anaerolineales > Anaerolineaceae > UBA6170. Next base: position 78,110 of record CAZPIM010000001.1, on the reverse strand, counting down.
ACGATGTGAGTTTAATGATTGTTTGGTTAAGTAATCGTCTTCCTTATGAAATGGTAACGGAAGATCTCTTTCTCAAAGAATAATAGTTAATAATATATTGGCTACTCTTCAAACTCGATTTCATCATCTGGGGCAAATTCGTTGTTCTCCTGGTGGGCAAGTTCGATATTTCCAAATAGAGAATCTTGTTTAGCGACTAAAATATGTCTTTTAACAAGTTCGAGTAGCGCCAAAAAAGTCACAACGATTTCGACCCGGGAATATTTGTTTCCAAGCAATAAATTGAATGAGCTTTTTTGATCATAACTAATCATCGATAATATCGATTGAATACGCTCACGAATGGTGATGCGGGGCAGATTAACGACCGAATCCAGATTAGCCAGGTTTTGTTTTGTTTTTAATATTTCATTTGCAGCTTGAATTAATTGATCCAGGGTCAGGTCTGAGATATCCAATTTAGGTTGAATATTCAATTTTGGTGGTGGTGCCATGCGAAGGTAAGTTTTTAATCCTTCAATTTCTCTCTCTGCTAGTAGGTTTGCAATTTCTTTAAATCGTTTGTAAAGAATCAATTGCCTGGCTAAAGCTTCACCCGGGTCTTCTTCTTCCTCACCGGAGATGTCAGCTTGCCTTGGTAATAATGCCAGAGATTTTATCTGTAATAGCCGAGATGCAATAACTAAAAAAGCAGATACTTCTGCAGGGTTTTCTGATTGGAGATGATGCATGTAATCCAAATATTGATCGGTAACTTGGGCTAAAGCAAGTTTGGTGATATCCAATTCGGCTTTCTCGATTAATTCCAATAATAAATCAAGAGGGCCTTGATATACCTCTGTATCGATCAGATAACCTTCGGATTGATAGCCTGCGACCTGGAAACTCACGATCGCAATTATAGCAGAATAAAGCAAATCTTTTCAATCCATGGTCAATGGATTGCATGAAACCACTGGTGATGTTAAAATTTCTGTATGGCAGATAAAAATCTTACACATATCGACAATGACGGAAACGCCTTCATGGTAGATGTTGGCCAAAAAGCTCCTACCGAGCGTATCGCGAAGGCGAAAGGTCAGGTTGTTCTGAAACCCGAAACGGTTGAGATGATACGAGCTGGCTTGATGAAAAAAGGTGATGTTTTAACTGTTGCTCAAATTGCAGGTATTCAAGCCGCAAAAAAGACATCTGAATTAATTCCTCTTTGTCACCCATTGGCAATAACACAAATTCAGGTTTCACTTCAAATCGATGACGATTTACCCATCGTAAATATTGAATCTATTGTAAAAACTTTCGGCCAGACTGGTGTCGAAATGGAGGCATTAACCGCAGTTGCTGTATCGGCATTAACAATCTATGATATGGTAAAAGCTGTTGAAAAAACTGCCCATATTGAAAATATTCGCCTCGTGGAAAAACGAGGAGGAAAAAGTGGTGATGTTTTTAATGATTAATTTATGTTTTACTCTTATAGGTAAATTATGAAAATTTCTGTGCTATATTTCGCGAAATTAAAAGATTATGTTCCATTTCCAAGGATGGAAATGGAAGTTCCTGAAAGATTGAATGTAGAAGAATTAAGAAATTTAATCACAAAACAATATCCAAATCTGGTTGAAGTTTTACCAAATGTCATTGTTTCCATAAATCAACAATTTGCATTTAAGGATGACATTATTCCTGACCAGGCGGAAATTGCATTTTTCCCCCCAGTAAGTGGTGGAAGTGCAGATACTATCATAGAAATATCTGATCAACCGATTGACATCAACAAGCTTTTAGAAGAATCAACCAGAAAAAGCACCGGTGCGGCAGCAATTTTTACCGGGATTATTCGAGGTGAAACTCACGGCAAAAAAGAATATGAAACAATCGGTCTTGAGTATGAATCATATCGTCCCATGGCAATTTCAAAAATGGAACAAATTGCATCCGAGATCCGGAATAAATGGTTGGATGTTCAAACAATTGTTTTAATCCAAAGAATTGGGTATATGGATGCCGGAACACCGACTGTTGTTGTAATATGTACTTCAGGTCATCGAAATTCTGGTATTTTTGAAGCTGCCAAGTATGGCATTGATCGCATTAAAGAAATTGTGCCAGTTTGGAAAAAAGAAATTGGTCCAAACGGAGAAACATGGGTTGAAGGAGATTATCTCCCAAGAAAAGGAGAATGATAAGTTTCTTATTTATTGGTACCAAGTTGAATAATTCAAATATAATTTAATTAAACATGATTGGAACTGGTGGAGCGTAAACTACTTGATTCAGCTGATTGAGGTGGTTAACGCACCATAAGTTCTTGGAGGGTGTATGAAAATTGATTCTCAGGCTCCTAAATTGGAGAGCCCCCAGGAATTAGCTGAACGATTAAATCTTCAAATAGGCGATTGGTTATTATTAAGCAGAGCTCTTACGCATCGATCGTATTTGAATGAACATCCGGAAGCGTTAGAAGACAATGAAAGACTGGAATTCTTAGGCGATGCAGTCCTGGATTTTGTCGTAGGTGCATGGTTGTATCATCGCTACCCGGAAATGCCTGAAGGTGATCTGACTCGCATGCGGTCTGCATTAGTTCACACAGAACAACTGGCGGAATTTGCTGTGAAAATTGATCTTGGCAGGTCAATGCGATTGGGCAGAGGTGAGGCACAAGCTGGCGGAAGAACCAGACCGGCATTACTTTGTGATACTTTTGAGGCACTGATTGGTGCGTTATATCTTGATGGGGGAATTCCTGCAGTAAATCAATTAATTGAGCAATTACTAATTGATGCAGCCGAAGATATTTTGGAAAATAATAAAAATGAAGATCCGAAAAGTCTTTTTCAGGAATGGGCACAGTCACAGGGGTACCCAGCTCCGCAGTACCAGACTAAGAATTCCTTTGGACCTGATCATTCGAAAATATTTGAAGTTGAAGTGATTATTGAGGGGAAACCTTATGGCTCTGGAAGTGGGCAAAGTAAACAGGCTGCAGCGAAAGCAGCAGCTCATCTCGCATTAGTTAATTTAGGAATACTTTTAGATAAAGATTCAATGATTAAAGATAATTTTCGTAAAAGAGAGTTGAGTAAATGAATTCCCATTTAAAAAATCTTGAATTGCATGGCTATAAGACTTTTGCGAGTAAAACCAGTTTTGAATTTCCCGGAAAAATTACAGCGATTGTAGGTCCGAATGGTTCCGGCAAATCCAACATAGCTGATGCTATCCGGTGGGTTTTAGGTGAGCAATCCTATCGCTTGTTAAGAGGTAAGAAAACTGAAGATATGATTTTTATTGGTTCTGAAACACGTCCGAGAGCCGGCATGGCTTCCTCCACAATCACATTTGATAACGAAGATAATTGGTTGCCAATCGACTTCACGGAAGTGTCAGTAACCCGAAGAGCTTATCGGGACGGCCAGAATGAATATCTTCTTAATGGCCAAAGAATTCGATTGAGAGATATCCAGGAATTATTTGCCCAATCCGGTTTGGCTGAACGTACGTACACGCTAATTGGTCAGGGTCTAGTAGATTCTGCTTTATCAATTCGGCCGGAAGAACGCAGAAAATTTTTCGAAGAGGCAGCTGGGATCGGATTATATCGAACCAGAAGAGAAGAAGCATTAAACCGTTTGGAACAAACGCGACATAATTTAGAGCGGGTGAAGGATATTTTAAGTGAATTGGAACCGAGGCTAAGAAGTCTTGAACGTCAGGCTCGCAGATTTATTGAGTTCAAAACAATTCAGGCTGATTTACAGGTATTGTTACGGGAATGGTATGGATTTCATTGGCATAATGCGCAAAAGGATATTTTACAATCGAAGAAGCAATTACTGGAAAGAGAATCCAGATTAGCTTCATCCCGGGAGACTTATGAAAAATTTGATGTCCAAATTTCTACATTACGAAAAGAATTGCACGAAATTCGGACTCAATTAAATGATTGGCATGCCCTTTCCGCTGATCATCATAAAAACAGGGAATTAGTCAGTAAAGAATTGGCAGTTTTAGATGAGCGTCAGAGATCTGCTATGACGCAGAAAATCAATCTACAATCCGATCTTGTTCGGACGGAAGAAGAAATAAAAGAAAGAAAACTTACCATTACTCGTTTGAAAAATGAGTATGAGCAAACCTTGAAGGATTTTCAAGAAGCGAACCTTCAAATGAAAAACTCCCAAAAACTTCTGGAAACCCGTAATCTAGAACGTGAAAAAATAGAAAAAAATGTAAGGGAAAAAAGGCGGGAATTAGTTCAATTGGAAACTAAATCCGTTGAATTACAAGCGAAAAAGAATGAACTGAATGAAAGAATTACGACCTTAAAAAACAATTTTGAAAAAATTGAAAATGATCAGACATCATCCATCAAAGTATTTGTTGATGCGAAACAGAAATTTGATGCTCTTGGGACAAACGAATCTGAGGAAAAAGAAGAAAGACAGAAAATTGAGTTATTACTTTCTCAATTAAATAAAGAAATTAATGCAATTGAGGAAAAAAATCAAATTGCCCAAAAGGAAATCACAAAATTACATTCTGAACAAGCCCGTTTAATTGCACAAATAGAAGTATTAACACAAGCGGATTCATCTTTAGCCGGGTTAAACCAGGGAGCAAAAACGATTATCAATGCTTCTAAAAGTGGGCGTATTCCAGGAAAGTATTTACCGATCAGCAATTCAATTGAAGTACCAAAAAAATTCGAATCTGCAATCAGTGCAGCTTTGGGTGAGTTCCTGGATGCGGTGATATTACTTGATGAGTCAGACCCAGATGCGGCAATGCAGCTTTTATCCATTGAGGATCAAGGCAGGGCAGTCATCATGCCTCTGGCTTTGTTGAAAAATCAGGAAAAGATAGAATTTGGGAATAATGAAAATATATTAGGTCGGGCTGCAGACCTTATAAAATCTGACAAAAAAATTCAATCCGCGATTCAAATTCTTTTGCAAAACACGATCATTGTTGAAGATCGAAAAACTGCTCAGTCGATGATAAAGAAATTACCAACCTATGGCCGGATTGTTACTTTAAGTGGTGAAATATTTTTTGGTAGCGGATCGGTTATTGCAGGTCGGGAAAACCGTTCCATGGTAATTTCACGCCCGCGTCAGAAAAAAGAATTACAGGAATCGTTGGATCAGATCCATACATTAATTGAATCCGCACAAAAAAATTCAAATCAAAATGAAAAAGAACTTACTCAAAAAAGAAATCAAATTCAGAAATTAAGAACCGACCTCCAAAGTATTGATCGCAATGTTCAAGAAAAAATGAAGATCGTTCACCAATCAAATCTTCTTTATGAACAGGCAAAGCAAAAAAATGAATGGCTTAAAACACAAGCACATTTGATCAGTCAGCAAATTACGAACAGTGAACAATTATTCGAAAAGGTGGTTCAAGAATTATCTGCAATTGACAAGAATATTGATGCTGCAAGAATTCAAGTACGTGAGGTAAACCAGCAATTAGACGGATTGCCGGTCGATGAATTGCAATCAGATTTGGTTCACTGGCGAACAAATTCTGTAGTTGCTGAACGGACCGCAAATGAATCCTTAAAACGTGTGAACGAATATGAACAACTTTTAAATGCAGATTTGCAACGGGAAAATATCCTCACCCGGCGTCTGGAAGATTTAAGTTTGAATTCGGAAGAACTGGAAGATCAAAAAGCGTTATTGCATGCGAGAGAACAAGAAATACAGGTAAAGATCGAAGAATTCCAAAACCGTATATCTCCTTCCGAGCAAAAACTCAGGTTATTGGAAAACAGCTATGCGAGTTTGCAGGAAGAACAAGCTAATGCACAACAAGGCGTATCCATCGCTGAACGCTATGTTTCTCAAACACAATTAGAATTTTCCAGAAATAAAGATACTTTGGAAAATTTGCAAAGAAGAATTGAAGAGGATTTTGGACTTGTTGAATTCGAATATTCTTCCGATATGAGCGGTCCCAATCCACTTCCTCTGGTCGGTCTCGTGGAACAACTGCCGAGTTTGGAAAATATCGATCCTGAATTAGAGGAAAATATCGCCCGTAAAAGAGCGCACTTACGAAGAATTGGTCCCATTAATCCGGATGCAGACGAGGAATTTACCTCCGTAAAAGAACGATTTGAATTTATGACGGAACAAGTTGCGGATTTAAGAAAAGCAGATGAAGACCTAAGACAAGTGATCGCTGAACTCGATGAATTAATGCAAAAAGAATTTAAAAAGACCTTTGATGCTGTTTCGATTGAATTTAGAGATATCTTTTCTCAACTTTTTGGTGGTGGTTCAGCAAAATTATACTTAACGGATGAAGAGAACTTTAATAACACAGGAATTGACATTGAAGCACGTTTACCTGGCAGGCGTGAACAGGGATTATCCCTATTATCTGGTGGTGAACGAAGTTTGACAGCAGTGGCATTAATTTTTGCTTTGTTAAAAGTTTCCCCTACACCATTTTGCGTTTTGGATGAGGTCGATGCTGCACTGGACGAATCAAATGTCGGACGATTCTGTGATTTGCTCAAAGAACTCAGCCAGACAATCCAATTTATTGTGATCACTCACAATCGAAATACAGTGCAGGTGGCTGATGTTATTTATGGAATCACAATGGGGCGTGATTCAACCAGCCAGATGATTTCATTGAAACTGGATGAGATCAGTGAAGAGATGATTAAGTAAAAAAAAAGTGAGCATTTAGCTCACTTTTTTTCATAATTTTTTTATTGTCCAAATGCTGGTTCAGAAGGAACAACTGCTTTCCAGACAGAATCATATTTTTCAATTGTTACATTTTCTTTTTCAGCTGTTAACCATTCGCTAAATGCAGCTGCTTTCTTCGAATCAAGATCTGTTGAACTTAATGGTCGAATTTCCTTGCCAATGAGTTGAATAATATGGAAACCAGATGTGGTCTGAACGGGACTGCTAATCTCACCGATTGTCATTGCAAATGCAGCATCTTCAAATTCCGTGACCATTTTTCCGCGTCCAAACCAACCCAAGTCACCACCGGTCAATTTGTTGCTGGTATCAATGGATAATTCCGCAGCAATTGTCGCAAAATCTTCACCATTATCCAGTCGCTGTTTGACAGCCAGTGCTTCTTCGATTGTTGCAACCAGGATATGTCGTGCCCAAACTTGTTCTTCTTCTGTTGGGACATCTTTGGTAATCGTTTCATACACTTTTGTTCCCAACAATTGATTTTTCATCAACTTGAGAAGATCGGTTTTTGAAAAATCGATACTCGTATAATTATCGACCATCTCTTGAAACTGAGCATCATATCCTTCTTTAGTATAGAGGGTTGCAGTAGCTTGCGGTGTTGAAGTAGCAACTGGTGTCGAATCTACCGGTTCTTCTGTAGGTGTAGGTTCCTGGGTTGTAGGTGTCGGCTCAGATGTTGGCGTTGCTGGAATGATTGCCTGTTGGGTTGGATTAAGAGTCGATGTTGCAACCGGGGCTACAGTGTTCTCAGGTGTTGGAGTACCATTCGGATAGAAACCAAAATTCTCCTGAAATGCTTCATCGACTTCAATATCACTTACTGTTATATTATTTAAATTTGCATAATTTGTAATAATAATATCGTTGATCATGTTATCCAGAACACTACTACCGAGAGTCTCTTTGTCATCCATTTGGGTTTGAATTTGCAATAGTAAACTGTCAATATATGAAGTGTTTTCTGAATCAGTGCCAAATATTTGTTTTAAACTTTGATATTGAAGGGCTTGTTGGTTTAATTGATAGCGTTGAAATTTGACTTGCTTGATAAATTCATCGCTCCGGATGGACTGATCGCCCACTTTTGCGACTGCTTTTTGTGCTTTAAGCACTGTTTGATCGAGAACGCCATAGATCAAAACGATAATAATCAATGCAGCAATTACGGATGCTACAATGAGAATTCTTCTTCGTTGAATTTGTTCTCTTTCAAGACGGGCTTTGTGTTTTTTGGTGATGATTTTTGGTGATTGTTCTTTGGTCATATGTTACCTCTAAAAGGTATTAAAAATTGGCATGGGTGGCAAACCACTCCATGCCATGATTTATTCGATGATGAATAATTTAATCGTCAATTGTATTAACAAAAGGCAACAATGCTACCATTCGTGCTCTTTTAATAGCACCGGCAAGTTCGCGTTGGTGTTTTGCACAGGTGCCTGTTTGGCGTCGTGGACGAATTTTCCCATCTTCCATTACATATCGACGTAATAAGTCAATATCTTTATAGTTAATTTTGGTGTCTTTTTCGACACAAAATTGACATATTTTTGGACGAGGAGCAAATGTTCGGCGATTTCCACCAACAGGACCTTTTCGAAGTTGACCATTTTCATTTGTCATTTTTGGAGTCTCCTAAAAAGGGTAATTCTCATTTATTTCAAATTCAGACGAAGTAATATGATGGTTATTTTCTTTGCGATCACCCAGAATCATCATTTCGGTAGCAACGATTTCCATGCTTGTGTGTTTACATCCTTCGGAATCTTCCCATCTGCGGGATTGCAATCTTCCTTCAATGTAAACCTGTTGATTTCGGGATAAAAATTGTTTGCAAATTTCTGCCAGGTTTCCCCATGTAACAATGTTGAACCATTCGGTTTCAACATGGCGTTCACCATCTGCAGAACTCCAGGTGCGATTACAGGCAATTGTAAATGTTGTGACAGGTCTACCCGAAGGAGTAAACCTCATTTCTGGATCACGGCCGAGTTGACCAATAATCATCACTTTATTTAATCCACGACCCATAAAAACTCCCGAAAAAAAATTCGAAAATAACCAACAACTTCTAAACAATAAAACTAATCTACCAACGTGATCATATGGCGCATTACCGGTTCTAAGAAACGCAAATTGCGTTCTAACTCGGTGGTAAATGATGGTTGTAAGGTCAGTAAGAACAAAACATATTGACCTTCACGTTGTTTTCGAATGTGGTAAGCTAGACGCCGTTTTCCCCAATTATCGGTTTTTTCGACTTTACCACCTGCTTCTGTTACCCAACCATCAATTTTTTTCGTGATATCTGTAAAAGATGTTTCATCGAGATCTGGTTGTAAGACAACGAGCAATTCGTAATTACGCATGAGTGTAATCCTCCTTTCCACGGGATTGCCCTCAGACACCTTTAATATGAGCTGAGAGCGGAAAGATAGCAACACGATGTTGCTGCCTAAAACGTACCAATACTATCATAAAAAATAAGAATTTGCGAGGTGATTTTTCATAATGTAATCCGGATAATTGATTTATCTCGAAAAAAGATCTACAACCTCATCCATTAATTGCGCTGAATTTATTTTTTGATACCATTTTTGGAAATATATTGTCTCCTGGAAAAGAAAACGTAGTTGATTTTCATACAGTAAAGCCATTTGTTTATCTTCCGACCCGTTAAAAACAATTATTAAGCTTGTGTCAGGATGTTCTTTGATTGATATTTTACCTTTCGCTTGAAGATAATTTAATAAAGCACGGATTGTTTTCGTACGGTGTCCAGTCGACGCAGCCACACGATCCAAATCAAAAATGCCTGATCGTTGACTGATTGCCAGGTTGATCATTCCGGAAACTTTTAAAACAAGTGAATTAATCGTATTATTTTCTGGTATTACACTGCAAAGATAAAGTTTTTTTGGATTAACCGATTTCCAAACTTTTGCAATTTCAACTAAGCTCGGCGGGCAAGTGTAAATGATTAGATTCTCAGCCGGATGTAGATCAATTCGATGATTGAATGGAAGCAGTTCTTTGTTTTCCAATCCTTCTGCCCAAATAAAACTATTTGGGATTTTAATTAATTTTTCGAGATTTATTTGTTTTTCCGGTCTTAAGTCAAAAATTTCCAATTGCTTACTGTCGGACTTGATTTTTTCATAAGCATTTTCTGACGGACGAATTTTAACGATCTCGAGCTGTAATTGCTCCTGCCCTTTATTGACTGATTTACCAGGACGGAATGCAATATCAATGCTTGTATCGGGTATAGATTGGTTAGCACCCTGCCACCACAATAATTCCACTGGATAATTGTTTTCATCAGTTGTAAAAAATTTTAGGTGTTGTTTATTTTTCCCAAAAATTGCTGTCCTGGCGATATTCACATTTTTACATGCAAAAATAAAACGTGGATTTCCGGATCCAAATGGTGATAATATTTCCAGTTCTTTAACGAAATCTAACGAGATCTGGTTGAAGTCAATAAATCCATCAACCATAAAGTCTAGTGAAATTTTTTTTTCGGAAAGTTGATGTTGAACTGACTTTTCGAATTCTTTTTTGAAGACTTCTAAATTTTCAAAAGGAAGCGATAACCCGGCTGCCATCGTATGACCACCGAAATGAGTCAATAATTGGCTGGAATTTCGTATAGCTTCAATGATATTTACACCATCAGTCGATCTCCCAGACCCCCGAATTAGTTGATCTGGATTTCCAGTTAATAATATGACCGGTTTATTAAATAACTCCACAAGACGATTAGCTACAATTCCTAAAACGCCTGGGTGCCAATCCGGGTGATGCAAAACGATCGAATTTCCGGATTCAGATCTTTCTTTTCTGATTAATGCCAGCGTTGCATCAGTTATTTGTTCCGTAATTAATTTTCTTTTTTCGTTTAAATTATCAAGGATGTTTGCAAAAATTCTCGTTTCCTGATTATTTGTTGAAAGGAAATATTCAACAATTTGTTCTGCATCATCCAATCTTCCTAAAGCATTAAATAATGGAGCAATGACAAAGGAAATGCTGGTTTCATTAAAAAATTCAGAATTTATTTCTTTTTTTTGGAGAATTTCTTTAATCAGCAACCGATTTCCAGATCTGATTTTTTCAATTCCAATTTGAACCAGGAAATGGTTCTCCGGGCTTAATACGGCGACATCTGCTATGGTTCCCAAAGCTACAAGATCGACAAATAAATGTAAATCAGATTCTTTATTAAAGAGTTTGTATAAATACTCAATTAATTTATAGGCTGTACCAACTCCGGCTAACGATTTGAGTGGGTGGTCATCCTGTAACCTTTGTGGATTTACAATGGCAAACGCATCCGGCAGAAAGGATGGTAGCGCATGGTGATCCGTGATGACTACATCGATTCCATTCTGATTGCAAAAAGCGATCGAATCATTTTCACTAATGCCTGTGTCGCATGTTATCAATAAACTGATTGGATTAATCAAAAATTCTTTTAGATTTTGCAACCGAATCCCGTGTGATTCCTTATCACGATTAGGAATGTGGTATTGTGGATTGGCACCCAGAAGTCTTAATGCTTGTACCAAAAGCGTTGTTGATGTTTGCCCATCGACATCAAAATCTCCCCAAATACCAATGGATTCATGTTCAAGGATCGCATTTTGAATTCTTATGGCTGCTTTTTCGAGATCAGGCAATTCTCGCGGGTCTCTTGGTTGAAACAAATCTGGGTCAATAAATGCTTTTGCGGAATCCAAGTTTTGGATATTTAATTCAACGAATCGTTGTTGCACCCATTTATTTGGAAAATTTTCTTCAAATTCCTTTGGAATTTTTGGAAATTGTTTTCTTGTCCATTCCTTTTGCGCAACCATTAAAATTCAATTTCTCCAATTTGTGAAAAATCTATATCGATTATTTGTTCCTGCCAAATTTCTTCATCCAATTCATCAACCGACCCTGCGGAAATTCCCCGTTCACAAAGAGATCGATACTTGCAGAAATTGCATAATTGCGTATGGTCAGTTTTTAAAAACTCACCTATATTTTTGGAAGATATTTGATTTATTAAAGACTTTATGAAATCAAGATCTTCCTGAAGTTGATAACTTGAATATTGAATAATTTCCGGTTGATCAGGAAAATTAGCGAACCAATAAATCATTTCAATTTGCTCAGGGTCGATACGATTGGTTTTGGGGAAATTCTCTCCATTTAGTGCCAAAATTGAAGGATATAGTCTGGATTGAACTGTTTGTTTGATCTGATGGCTTTTCGGTTTATTTTTATTGGTTTTCCAATCAATAATCTTAAATTTTCTATTATTTTCCATCACTAATAAATCATAAATCGCTGTCAGGCGGAATTCGTTTAGTTTATATCCGATTTTATATTCAGCAAAATGAGGTTCGGTCAAATAAACGCGTGAAAAATTTTGAAAATCTTTCCACCAGCTGGCAAGTTGATCATTTTCGATTTGTTTTTCTACCAATTCTTCAGGAATATTTGTAAAAAATTGTTGGGCTAACAAGTGAAATTGTTCACCTATTTGCATTTGTTGCTCAAGTAGTTGGACCGGTTCCGATTGAATGGCTGGCCAGGATTGTTTTAAAATGTGTTTTAATTCAAACCGTCTTTCGCAATCAAGATAATCCTGCAGTTTGTATGCACTAAATATAAAATGATTAAGATTAATCATGAATGTTAGTCTCCAAATATGTGCGTAATGCCAGGAAAGGGATAGACGCGGTTAGCGGATTGGACGAACTGTGATGTGTGTCACCAGTATTCCATGTAACGATTAACTCCTTTTTTGCCCTGGTTATTCCAACATAGAATAACCTTAATCTTTCAGAGGCATAATCAAGTCTTGATTTTTCCGTAGTAGATCCATATTCAAGATAAAGTTCTTCTATATCTTCATTGACTAATGCTTTTAATTTGGCAACTGCCTCAGCCTCCAAATTAATGGGAGTTCGATAAAAATATTTTTCGCTGATTGAGTCATCACTTTTTTGTGCTGATGGGAAATCATAATTATTTACAGAAGTCAAATAAACCCTGTCCCATTCGAGGCCTTTGGCTTTGTGGTATGTAGCCACCACGACTTTGCCTTTATGCAAATCCGGATTGAAACCTGTATCTTCTTCTGTAAATCCAAGAACTTTCCTTCGGTTATCTGAGATAAGATCCAATTCCTTTACGAAGTCTGGTAATTGCCAATCCGGATGATTATGCGCTAGTTGCTCCAAAATCAAAGCTAATTTATGAGTTAATGCCAGTTCGGTTTGTTCCTGGAAAAGATCCTGACCAACAGAAATTAAAAATTGGTGAATCGGCAAATCAGCCCCTTCCTGCCATTTGTTCAGGTAAATCCGGAATTTCTCCAGAATCGGTACAACAAATTCCTTTGTTTCTATGGAGAGTAATGCGATTCGATCCAGCCAGTCATTCAAAGGTTTTGGATAAAGGAATTCCTCGATATTGCTACATGATCGCAATAGCCGAACGATTTCTTCCCTCTCATTTTTTTCCAGATTGAAGAAAATTTTATCGAATGATAAAAATATGCGTGTGATATTTAAAATTTGAGTGGGATTTTCAATGAACCCAAGGATTTCAGCCAGAATCTTTGCAGTTTCTCTTGTAGATTGACTGGATTGCAACATTTCTATATATGGGATTTTATTATTTTGTAATATTTCAACCAATTTTGCGCCACGATCATTTCTTGGAACCAGAATTGCGGCAGTTTGATCCGGATTTTCGATCAACCATTTCCTGGCCGAAAATGCAACAGTCTCTAATTCTTTGATGGCGGACATTTTTTTATCATACAGCGTTACTATGTTGGGTTTATCTGGTGGATTAGGTTGGGGATCACCAACAGGTGAAGGCAAAATGAGCGGTTTTGATAAAGAATTTCGTAAATCCGGAATCGGATGGAATGAATTTGACCAAAGTATCAATTCATTCGCCAAATTAATAATTGATAAAGCTGATCGGCCAGAATTGGGCAAGGATTTTGCCACCACATCTGGTTGGAGTAAGAAATTTTTTAGGTGTTCGGGACTGGCAGTAGTAAAGGTTTCATAAATTGCTTGATTCGGATCCCCGACTCTAACCCAGTTGCCATTACTGCCACACAATAATTGGAGAATTTGCTCCTGGAGCAGGCTGCTATCCTGGGCTTCATCTTCTAAAATATAAGGCCATCGATATCGTAAACGCGTTAAAAATTCCTGGTCACTTTTCAATGCAATTAAAGCGAATCGAATCAAGTCGTCAAAATCTACTGCGGAGCGATAATTCAATGCTCGTTGATAATCATGATAGATATCAACGCCTAAACTAAGTAAAGGGTCCGAAATATTTAAAAAATGAAGTTTTTCTTGAATGTTATGCGGCGAATATTGGAGATCCTTTGCCTGACGGATAAAATTTTTTGCAATTGTAATTATTGCTTCCCGCCAGGCAGATTTCATTTTTGGGTTAGTTATTGAAAAATTTTCCTTTGACCAAGAATTTATTAAATCATGGTTCCGGTGAATCCAATTTTCTACCGAAGAATTGAGAATTTGATTGGTCTCTCTCTCATCAATTATTTGAAAATTATTATCGATTCCAACCAGGTCCGGTCTCTCACGTACGATTTGGTTCGCGAGGCTATGTAATGTCAATACCCGATACCCCAAATTAGGTAGCAGTCCGAATTCTTTCATAAATGATGAAATTCGGTTTGAAAAATTATTTACAGCAGAGTTTACCAGAGTGACAATCAGGATTTCCTGTTCGTCATTAATATAACCTTCAGAAATTAAATTTGCAGCTAAAAATGAAAGCGTATGGGTCTTGCCGGAACCCGGGACAGCTGAAACTCCCATTTTTCCCTGACGATACTTTAATACTTCTACCTGCCTGGGTCTGGGATTAAACATCTTTAATCTCCATCGGCTTTTTTGAATTTCGCAAAATTCTTTGAATCGATTTTAATAAAGGTCCTTTTTCTTCATTCCCACTTTCATTGTATCCAGTCGAATGAACATATAATCCATCACTGCATCTATTTAATAATCCCTGGATCAATTTCGAAAGATTTGTCTGGTTATTATCAAACTCATTAACATCTGTCCATTTTTCCCCAGTTTTCCAATTTCGGCTCAGAACATACGGTTGTGTCAATGGTTGTAATAATCTTTGCCACCAGCCCATACTGCCGATATCTAACCAAAATTGGTATTTTACGGATCGATTCTGCATAAGAAATGTGTATGCCGGTGATAAATAAACGGCATTTTCATTTGATTGTTCCCATGATTCCAGATACAAAGCGGCAATAATCCCTTTATTGATTGTTTGGATATACTCTTTAGATAAATGATTTGCATCAAATTCAAGATTGGTTGATACAACCTTACGAAATTTTTGAATCGATTCAATTAATCTTGAGGTAATTTCAGCAGCAGAATAATTTTCGAAAAACCCAAATCCATGTTGTGATAAAACCTCACCAAATAATCTTGAAATGAAAATATCCAGATGTGAATCGTCGTCCTTTGCATTAGAAAGCCATTCCAAAAGGAATTGATATCTATGACAAAGTGTGAGGGTAATTCTTTCCTGAAATTCCAGTTTTGTTTGTGTGATATCAGCGATCCAGAAATCATTTCTAGGTTTAAAAATTAACCTTACTAACAGATCAGCACGAATTGGATCCATTTCCTGAATTGTGTGCATTAATGCAAAGCGCAATTCATAAGCCGATGGTCGCATTTCCCATTCCGGATGCGCTATTTTTGCCCAGGTCAATAACACCTGTGTCAATGGTTCTTCCCGAAGACTCCTTGAAGGCCGATGAGAAGATATTTCGATTCCGTGTTTTTTAAATTGATTTTGTATTTGATAGCGAAGAACGTCACTAACAAATGGAGAAAGTATTGCGATTTCCCCTGGTGGGACACCAACATTGATTAAATCGGATATCTGGTTAGTTATTTTTTCAATCATTTCTGGATAATAGGAATTAAACGAAACAGTGAGCACAGATTGAATATCAACGCTTGTTTCATAAGATGCATGGTATTGAAATACTGTAGAAAAAAGGTTTTTGAGTAATTGCATTTCATGGGTTTCATTTAATTGATCTTTAAATTGAAATTGTAAGTCACAAGTTTTTTCAAATCTTTGTGCACTGACTGGATCTGCTCCTAAAAATGACCGAAATCCGGCATTATCGTCCCGAATGATCAAGCTACCCGTAAATTTTGGTAACCAATCAAGTAAGATGTCATGAAAAATGGGGACATCTTCTTCAATGTTCTCATAAATCAAATAATCGTATTGGTCTTTTAAATATTCGTTGCAAAGAAAAGAAGTCCATAGAAAACGCGAAAAAATTTCGATTTGCAACGAGAAATCCAGGAAATTGTTCTCAAAGCAAAATTCACGAAATTTGCAGGCAATTTCCTGTGCCTGATCATAGGCATTCACGTGGCCTGGTTCTTGAGACCAGGCGGATTTAAGCCTGTTTCCTATTTCTTCATGTGAAAAGCCAACAACAGCAGCTTTATTCAAATTATCTAAGATTTGCGAGAGAATTCGTGGTTTTTCTGTCCGAATTGATTCAAAATAACCTTTTTCAAAGTATGGTTCACACACTTTATTTAAATAATACTGAGCAGTTTCCAGGGTCAAAAAAATTGGTTTATGCTTTGCTTTTGAAAAATTGGTCAAAGGTGCTATGACAGGCCAAAAAAGGCGAATCATTCTTTGTGCCACACCACCCAGGGTTTGAATTGTTACAACACCGCCATTAAAATCACCACAATCATCCAGAAATTTTTGATACGAAATCCCTAATGACCGTTGGGGAACCAGAACGAGAATCCTGTTACCTGATATTTTTTCATTTCGCAATAAATTTAGATAGGCAAGTGCAGTGGTTGATTTGCCGGTTCCTGCCTGTCCTGACAGGAAGATATTTTTGATTAAGGCTTGCTTAGCAACTTCAACTTGATTTTCAAGAAAATTCATCAAGACTACTTTCTGGAACAGATATTCTTAAATTCTATACTTTTCTATTTGAAATTGCTATTTTTTCCTTATCAAAACATTATTGGATCGTTGTCGTTTAATTTCTGGTATTTTAAATTAACATTTCCTAATTACCTTACTTAAGTAACCAATTTGTAAAAATATTTACTCATGAAGAATTATTGTTATAAATCACGCAATTGAGGAGATTAAAAGTTCATCAAATCTTCCTATTGGCAATAATTATTGGAAATTATTGGATATCACCTGATTTGTTTTGTTTAGTATTTTTCACCGATAAGTGCATGAAGGACTGCTCGGGTTAACTTCGTATCATCTAGGGCTCGATGGCTATTTGGCATCGGAATACCAAAATATCGGCCGGCTTCTTCTAATCTGAATCTTCGCATTGCTTTTCTTCTGGGATCGACAATCCCTCTGAAATCTGAAAATATTTTCATTATGTCAAAAGCGATATTCTTTTGTGGAATGAATTTGTTATATTTTTCCATTGATTGTTTTATTAATCTGACATCAAATTCTGCGTTATACATGCCTATGGGTCTGTTTTTGATCAGTTCCTGAATATTTGGCCAAATATCCGGAAATTCCGGGGAATCTTTTACCATTTCGTTGGTGATATGATGGATCGCCGATGCGGAATCGGGGATAATCGATTTTGGTTTAATTAATGTATTAATGAGGATGTTTCCATTTTTATCAATGACAGCGATTTCAACAACTTCGTCACTTTTTTCCAAACCCGTTGTTTCCGTATCAAGATAAACTGGATCCTCCAGGAATTTTCTCCTTGCATACTCAATCACTTGCTGTTGTGAAATATTTGCCTGAAACATGTATGATGCTCCTGAAATTTATTGGATTACCCAGTATGCAATTTCTTGTAATCGAACAGTAAAGTTAGGGGTGGAAATTCCTGCAATGAAAGGACCAAAAAATCCGGGATTTTTAAAGTAACTATCGTTTACCTGAGAAACCAACACGTTATTAACGAAGAATTTGAAATTTTCACCTGTTTTCAAAATGGAAACGGAGTTTTCTTTTGCATCACCTGTCAAAATTTCTGAAGAAGAACTCCAACCATCAAGGTTTGAAAGACCGCTTTCGTTCCACTTTTGAATGCTATACCTTCCATCACATGTCAATCCAAAATAATAACCATATCCATTTTCATAATCAGGTGATTGTGTGATGATTCCGTATTGGTCGCTTCCTGAGCAAGTTTCAATTTTAAAATCGGCTTTTAGAAAATAGTTTACAGGTTTTTGACTTGCTAATCTCCACCCTCGCCAACCAGTACTATTTATACTAATTAATGTTAATGTTTCATCCTCAACGAATATCTTTGTGTTTCCATCATCATAACCTTCTGGGTTAATTCCGAAACTGGTTCCATTCCCAAAAATTTCTTTCCAAGTTGGGTCACCGGAAGGTATCAAAGCATCCGTTGGAATTGGTGTATTTGTATTCGTAAGGATTATAGTGGGGGTGAATGTTGGCGTGTTGGTTAATTCAGGTGTTGGTGTAGGTGTTGTTGTAAACGACAAAGTTGAGACTATATCTGATTCTTCGGTGGTAATTGAAGGACTAAGTGGTGTAAGTGTCAAAATTTGAGATACTTGCGTCGCAACTAAATCCGGGGAATTTGAGCTGGTTGTTGGCAAATTGCATGCAGAAAAAACCATTGCAAGTCCAAATATGAGCACTTTTTTGATCATTTTTATTTTCGTTCTCCACATAAATCAGAAATAATTTATCATATTATAATCCCTTATAGTTCGTCACATTTAAAGTGAACATAATTATGAGAAATATCAAGACAGTATCCAAGCCACTATATATAAAATTCTATAAACCATTTGGCGTTTTGTGTTCATTTACAGACCCGGAGGATCGCCCGAATTTAAGTCAATATATTCGACAACCTGAAGTTTATTCTGCGGGAAGACTGGATATGGATAGTGAAGGGCTGCTTATTTTAACAAATGATGGTGAAATCAATCATCGAATCACATCACCGCAACACTATCTACAAAAAATATATTATGTTCTCGTTGAAGGAATCCTTACTGTAGAAAATTTAGAACTTCTTTCGATCGGCCCTATCATTAAAGGGAACTATAAGACGAGGCCATGTATTGTGGAAAAAATACCTGATCCACTTTTTCCAGAAAGAGAAAAGCCAATAACTCCACATGGGCCAATAAATTGGCTAAAGATCATTCTAAACGAAGGTAAAAAACGTCAAATTCGGCACATGACAGCCGCCGTTGGTTTGCCAACATTAAGGTTGATCAGGGTCGCGATTGGACCAATTAAGATTGAGGGTTTGAAACCTGGTGAATGGGAATATTTCTCTGCAAGTGAACTGGCAAATTTAAAGAAGGATCTTAGAATTTAAATTTTCATTCAGAAAATTTGATTATTGTATAATTTACAAATATCTTATGAAAACACATTTGCTTCAGCTTAATTCTTTTGATGACTGCTTTTCAATCATTGATAATATGAATTGGAGCAAAGCTAATCGAATCTTGATCGTTTGGCCGGATAAGGGCACTGTTTCTTTAAATGAAAAAGATTTGTTGCTGCTTTTAAGAAAAGCAGAATCTCTTGGATCTCAATTGGCAATTGTTTGTGATGAGAAAAAAATTATTGAGGTCAGCAAATTTGCAGGCATTCAAGTTTTTAATTCAATCCCCGAGGCGAATAAAAAGCCATGGAGAAGATCAAAAAAAATCAGGAGAAAAACTTTTTTAGAAAATCAGGAGCAAAGATTAGCAAGATTCAAGTTCTTATCTCAAATCATTAAAAGAAAGCCACCGGTATTAAATCGATTCATCAGGATTTTATTTTTCCTGCTAGGATGCTTATCACTAATCGCACTAATAACTTTTTTCATTCCTTCTGCAATTGTTGACGTAACAACAATTGTAAAACCGGTGGAAATAGACCTTGATTTATGGACAAATCCGGACATAAAATCCAGCAACGTTTCAGGAGCAATACCACTTGAGATTGTTTACAAAGTAAAGACTGATACCTATCAGGGTAATAGTACCGGGACGATTAGAATTCCAAGCAATTTTGCAATAGGCGATCTTAAATTCCGGAATCTAACTGACAGGGGAATGACAATTCCGAAAGGAACAATCGTGCGGACTTCCTCCGAACCTCCGATCCGATTCAAGACATTAAATGCTCTTACTTTGAGTGGCATAATCAATTCGGAAGCAAAGGTTCAAGCGGTTAGTTTAGAAGGCGGTATTATTGGCAATGTCCCTCCTATGGCGATCAATGCTATTGAAGGACCAATTGGCGGAAACATAATGGTTGAGAATCCAGATGAATTTCGTGGTGGAAGCGAAACAAAGACATTATCTCCATCTGAATTTGATTATGAATTTGCCAAATCAGCGTTATTGGAAAAAATGGAAAAGGAAATAATCGACGAAATTAAGAAGGAACATCCCGAAGGTTACTTGTTCCCGGAAGATTCTCTAAAATTGTCAAAAATAATTTACGAGAAAAAAATTCCAGAGTTGAATGTTCCGGGAGAAAGTTTTCAATATCAACTAAGCTGTGAATTCTCGGTTTGGATGATAGAGCAACAAGATCTGGATGACATTCTTAATAAAATAATGAATGCGAATCTCCCGGTTGGTTACACAAGAATTCCTGATTCAATGTCCACAGAAATCACTACACAACCCGTTTTTGACATTAATGGCAATATGCGATGGAAAATAAGCGCAACAGAATTGTTAAAGCCAATTGTTGAAACCGATCTAATAAAAAACCAGATTGCTGGTAAAAGTATAAACGCAGCTATCAGTATTTTAAGTAAAAGTGAATATCTGAAAAAACAAAGTGATATTTCTATCAACCCCAACTTCCTGAAACGGCTACCTTTTATCCCATTTCGCATTCAGGTAAATCTTCATGAATGAGAATAATCGAATTTTATGTGTTGATCCAGGTGATAAAAGAATTGGTCTGGCAATAAGTGATTTATCTGGAACAATAGCTAATCCACTATTCGTTATTGAACATGAGAAAAGGGAAACCGACGCCAAAATGATTGTGTCCGTTGCCGAGAAAAACGATGTTAAATTAATTGTGGTAGGTATTGCAATAGATGAAGAAGGAGAATTGTCTCCATCCGGAAGGAAAGGTAAGCGATTGGCGGATATGATTCAATTATTCACGGGTATTCAAGTTGTGCTTTGGGACGAAAGTGGCAGCACGAATGAAGCTAGAGCAGCCCGAATGCAAATGGGAGTAAAAAGAAAGAAACGAAAAGGTCACATGGATGAATTGGCAGCTACTGTAATTCTTCAATCATATTTAGATTCACAAATAAATGAATGAATGAAAATCCAAAAAAAGCCGGAGTAATTAATGGTAAAGAAAAACAGAAGTAATTTTCGTCCGATCCTTTTATTTTTATTTTTCACGTTCTTGTGCGGATCCTTGATTGGGCTAATTTGGATTTACCAATCTGTTACGTCAGAAATCGTATCAAAATATGGTGAACCATCAACGGAACTTAATCAAATAAATCGATTGAAATACTCATATGATTTATATCGCAATGGAAATGATTTACTAAAAAGTAGTTTCATATCTGAAGAAGGGTATGTTTTCGAAATTTTACAGGGGGAATCAATCGGTCAAATAGCTTTTCGTTTGATGGATGATCGAATCATTGAAAATGCAGATATTTTTCGAGTTTATTTGATTTATCGTGGTTTTGACCGATTTGTTCAAGCTGGTGTTTTTCAGATTGAACCTGGAATGAACGCAATTGAAATTGCCGAAAAAATAATCAACCCTACACCTGAACTTGTTCCTTTCACCGTTTTGCCTGGCTGGAGAGCTGAGGAAATTGCAGCTTCACTTCCAAGGTCAGGTTTAAATATTGACCCACAAGCATTTATAGATTTGGTTAAGAATCCTGGAGGAGGGTGGTTTGAAAATGATTTTGTCGATTCTGAATCATTAGAGGGCTACCTGGCACCAGGTGATTATGTCATACATCGCGAGACGGATTTGACGGATTTTGTGAGATTACTAACGAACCGATTTGAAGAAAACATTTCAGGGGAGATTCTCGAAAGAATTTCAGAAAATGGAATGTCACTTAATGAAGTCGTAATTCTGGCATCAATAGTTGAAAGGGAGTCCATCATCTCTTCCGAAATGCCTGCGATTGCTTCGGTTTATATAAATCGTTATAGTATAGATATGAAATTGGATAGCGATCCAACCGTTCAATATGCATTAGGGTTTAATCAGCAACAATCTACCTGGTGGACGAATCCCTTATCATTAATCGATTTACAAATAGATTCACCCTATAACACATATTTGTATGCCGGTCTTCCACCTGGACCAATCAGTAATCCAAGTTTGTCTGCATTAAATGCAGTCCTAAATCCGGAACAATCCAGCTATTATTATTTTCGAGCAAAGTGTGACGGATCCGGTTTACACGAATTTGCTGTGAGCTTTGAGGAACATTTACAGAATGGATGTCAATAATTTCGGAGGAAATAATGGAAGTATTAGGTCTTGATATTGGCGGATCAGGTATTAAAGGGGCAATTGTAGATTCCCAAACTGGTGTTTTGCTAACTGATAGAAATCGAATTCCTACCCCAGATGGAGCGGAACCGAAGGAAGTTGTAAAAGAAGTTGAACAATTAATAAAATTTTTTAATTACCAGGGACCGATCGGTTGTGGGTTTCCTGCCATCATTCAACACGGTATTGCCCGTTCTGCAGCTAATATTTCAGAAAAATGGATCGGTACAAATGTAGATCATCTATTTTCAAGCATGCTTGGTCTTCCTTTTTATACTTTAAATGATGCCGACGCTGCTGGCTTGGCGGAAATGAGATTTGGTGTTGGCCAGGAATATCAAAAAGGAGTCGTAATTTTATTAACTATAGGAACCGGAATCGGAAGTGCAATTTTTTCTGATGGAGTTTTAGTGCCAAATACTGAATTTGGTCACCTAAAAATTAAAGGGAAAGATGCTGAGCATCGCGCATCTGATGCGGCTAGGCAGGCAAATGATTTGAGCTGGAAGAAATGGGCAAAAGAATTAAATGGATTTCTTTTAGTTATGGAAGGATTATTCTCACCGGATTTGTTCATTATCGGTGGTGGAATTAGCAAAAAATGGGAAAAAATTGAAAAAAATCTGACATTAAAAACAAAAATTATGCCTGCTCAATTACTAAATCAAGCAGGCATTGTTGGTGCGGGTTTGTTTGCGGAAATGCAAATGAAAAACTCAGGATAATATTCCGCCTTCAGTAAATTTTCTTAAATCACTGAATATCGCAATAATTTCCGGTTCAGTAATACTTTCCAGTGTGTTCTTATTAACCAATTGACCCTGGCTGACTTTTTCCAATGCTAAAGATTTGATTGAAATATTCCTTTGGGTTGCTTCTTTAACTAATTCAGCACCTTTTTGATACCCAATTAATGGGTTTAAAGCAGTCACAATAATCGAATTTTTTTCCAACCAACCTTCGGCTTTTAGGACATTTGCTTGAATTCCGATGACACATTTGTCTGTAAAAGCGCGGACGCTTCCAATCATCACCTGCATCATTTCAAACAGGTTATGGGCAATGATTGGCATCATCACATTTAATTCCAATTGACCTGCTTGTGATGCGAGCATTACAGTTGTATCATCGCCGATTACATGATACATCGCCATATTTAACATTTCTGCGAGTACTGGGTTTACTTTTCCTGGCATGATGCTTGAGCCAGGTTGCACCGCCGGTAGACGGATTTCATCAAGACCAGTGGTAGGTCCAGAAGAAAGCAATCGAAAATCATTCGCAATTCGTGTCAATGTTATTGCCAATGTACGAAGTGAAGCAGAAAAATCTGCCATATCTGCAGTGGATTGCATGCTTTCAAAAAGATTGTCGGATGTATGTAAATCCAGGTTGGTTAACGCTGAAAGTTTACGCACCATTCGATCATGATATTCTTTATGTGCATTCAGCCCGGTGCCAGTGGCCGTTCCCCCGATACCTAATCTTCTTAAAGTATCGGATGATTTGACAATACGTTCGAGGTCTCTTTCGACTGCTTTTGCATATGCACCAAATTCCTGACCAAGTCTGACAGGGACAGCATCTTGTAAGTGGGTACGGCCACTTTTTACAATCGGGTCAAATTCTGATGCTTTGTTTTCCAATGCAGCTTTCAGATTGGATATTGTTTCCAAAAGTTCTTTCAAACGACATAAACAACCAAGCCGAATTGCAGTTGGTATTACATCATTGGTCGATTGACCCATATTGACATGGTCGTTGGGATTTACCAGATAATCACCAAGTTTTCCTCCAAGCATTAATGTTGCCCGATTTGCTATGACCTCATTGGCATTCATATTGTGACTGGTGCCTGCTCCAGCTTGAAATGGGTCAACCACAAATTGATCATCCCATTTTCCATCCATTACTTCCAAGCCAGCTGAAATAATTGCTTTAGCCTTTTCAGGATCCAAAAGGTTTAAATCCATATGAACTTGTGCTGCAGATGTCTTGATGGCTGCAATTGACCATATAAAGGCTTTGTAGGGCTTTAAATTTGAAATGGGGAAATTATCTACTGCCCGTTGCGTCTGAACTCCAAAAAGAGCATTAACCGGTACTTCAACCTGCCCGAGTGAATCTTTTTCATATCGAAATTGTGTATTCATACCATCATTCCTGGGGTAAAAGTAGAAATAAAAGAGGAAGTCAAGCGACTTCCTCTGTGATTATTCTCACAATTGGTTTTATCCAGCTGCGCTATAACCTGGTCCTTCTGTGAAAAACTTCGCATTTATTTCAGTGGCCGGAGTTAAGTCAACCAAATCACCCGCTGAAAGGGTTTTTGTACCTTCCAGATGAACTGCTTCTCCATCATGATTTGTGCCGTCATAAATCTCATCAAAACCGGGTGTGCCGATTGGCATGGAGATTTTTTCATCACCTTTGGCTACATAATCCGATGGTACTTCGTCCTCAGGAAAGATAGCTTCCCAAGGGCATTCCGGGACACATGCACCACAATCGATGCAAGTATCAGGGTCAATATAATACCAGGGATATTGATCCTCCGGTTTTCCGGGGATAATACATTCAACAGGGCAGACCGTCATACATCCACCGTCTCGCAAGCATAAACTGGTAATTACATGTGTCATACATTCCTCCAAATAATCTATTTTTGTTCTTTTTTCTGAAATAAATTAAAGTAATTTGGTTATTGGTTGATATAATGAAGCGTCAGATTATTTTCATTGTTCACATAAATAATATTCTGACACTATTTGTGTGAAATTAATTTTAGCTAAGCAGAAAATGTTTGTCAAGCGAAGTTATGTTCGGTAATCAAAAATATAAACAAAATAATCTATTTATATTCATAATATTTACAGTTGGGATACTGGCAATATCGAGTTCCTCGATATTGATCCGGTTTAGCCAATCAAATGCCCATTCGATTGTTATAGCTGCATATCGTATGCTGGTTGCATCTATAATCCTTTTGCCATATGTTTTATTAAAAAATAGGAGCGAGTTTCGTTCAATTGATCGTTATGACTTTATTCGTTTTTTAGTTGCAGGAATTTTCCTTGCATTACATTTCGCAAGTTGGATTTCGTCTCTCGAATATACAAGTGTTGCAAGTTCAGTCGTTTTGGTTACAACCACTCCATTATGGGTAGCTATTCTTTCTCCGTTTTTATTAAGAGAAAAGAACAACCCAAAAATTTGGATTGGAATTTCAATTGCAATCATAGGCAGTATTATTGTTTCGAATAGTCAATCCTGTCGTATCAATTCTGGGTTCATCTTAAATTGTGATGGATTGGGGGATTTATTATCGGGAAGAAATTTTTTGGGTAATTTCCTGGCATTAGCCGGAGCCTGGATGATTGCTGGTTACATTATTGTTGGTCGTCGGTTAAGAAATAAATATTCATTAACTTTTTATGCATTTAGTGTTTATTCCATCGCAGCAATAGTGCTTGTGATTTGGGTATCCTTTTCTGGATTTTCTTTCATTGGTTTTTCAACTTCCACCTATATGTGGATGATATTACTAGGAATATTCCCACAATTGATAGGACATTCAACCTTTAATTGGGCATTAGGTTATCTTCCAGCTTCTTTTGTTTCTGTTGCTTTTATGGCTGAGCCGATTGGAACAATTATTTTGGCTTTTCTTTTATTAAATGAATCTCCGCAAATTGGTGAAATTTGCGGAGGATTATTAATTCTTTTTGGTATTTTTCTGGTCTCTTTAACTAATTACAAAAGTATGAATGTAAAAAATAATTTATAGTCAATTATTTTTTTGTTTTTCCGATTTTTTTAATGCTGACCTTCCATAAATAAAGTTCAATTCTTGAATTTGTGTCCCTAATTTTGAATTGATTTGGTCTATTGATACTCTCCATGACCAATTTCCACTCGGCTTTCCGGGAAAATTCATTCTTGCTGAAGAATCCAATGAGAGAAAATCCTGCAATGGTGCTATGACAGTTGATGCTACAGAAGACCAAACAGCACGAATTAAATCCCAGGAAACATTTTCACCTGACCTTGCAAGATATCTTCGGTAAAAATCCTTTTCAATTTCAGGTGCACTCTTATACCAACCTAGAGCAGTATCATTGTCGTGTGTTCCGGAATATGCCACACAATTTTCAGGATAATTGTGTGGTAAGAATAGTTCGTCTGGATCACCACTAAAGGCGAATTGACAGATTTTCATTCCGGGGAGATCAAATTTATCCCGTAATTCAAAAACATCCGGAGAAATTTCCCCCAGATCTTCGGCTATGATTGGTAAATCACCGAGTTCTTTTTTTAATGTTCTAAAGAAATCTTCGCCTGGACCATTAACCCAACGGCCGATTTCCGCTGTGGGATTCCCTGCAGGAATTTCCCAATAATTTGCAAAACCACGAAAATGGTCCAAACGAACAATATCATATAGTTTAAGTGTGGCTTTGATTCTTTTTAACCACCATTCGAAGCCAGTTTGTTTATGTATTTCCCAACGATAGAGTGGATTTCCCCATAACTGACCGGTAGCAGAGAAATAATCCGGTGGTACACCGGCAACGACTGTCGGTTTCAAATTCTTGTCAAAGTAAAACAATTCCGGATGCGACCAGGCATCTGCTGAGTCAAATGCAACAAAAATGGGTATGTCACCAATAATCTTAATTTGATTTTTATTCGCAAAAAATTTCAGATTGTTCCATTGGCGAAAGAAAAGGAATTGTCGGAAAATGTGCGATTCAATCTTGTCCAGATTCGTTTGTTTAAAGTTTTGAATCGTATTTTCATCTCGAGTTCTGAACTTTTTATCCCAGGTTTCCCAGGATGCTCCACCAAAAGATTCTTTTATTGCCATAAATAATGCAAAATCCATTACCCAATCATTTTCAGCCAATTTAAAGGCTTCAAATTCTTTAGTGAGTACTTTTGAATTCTTAAAATTTTGGTAGGATTTTTCCAATAGCAACAATTTCCAATTGATCACTTCACCAAACATTACGTTTTGGTCATTAAAAATCGGTCTTTGATCAAGATCTTCAAAATCTAGTAAACCATCATCGATCAAAGAAGTTGGATTGATTAGATAAGGATTTCCGGCAAAAGCTGAAAAACATTGGTAAGGCGAATCCCCATAACCGGTCGGACCAAGTGGTAACACTTGCCATAATGAGCAGCCTGAATCTTTTAAGAATGTAACCCAACGATATGCTTCCGGTCCTAAGTCTCCAATCCCATCTGGTCCAGGCAGACTGGATGGGTGAAGTAGTATGCCTGCGGATCTTTTATATTTCATATGGTAATCTCCTGGTTTGAATCATTTCTCCAGACATAATTTTCCTGGAATGGTAATCACTCTCAATAACATCGGCTCCAATGATGGCACCCGGTTGTATTGTGGTGCCGTCAGGAACCATTGAATCTTTTCCTATCAGTGTTAACTTTAAAATCGGATTATTCGTCACACCTATTTTTGAATCTTTCCCAATAATTACTCGCTTATCTGCAATACAGCGATAGACATTTGAATTTTCGTGGATTTGACTGTCTGTAAATAATATTGATTCTTTAACAACTGCGTTTCTCCGGATATGAACACCGGGTGACAAAACACAATTCTGGATCAAGGCATTTTCTTCTATAATACACCCGTCTGATATCAGACAATTTTCAACTTTTGCATTTTTGTGTATAAAAACAGGTGGTCTCTCGTATGATCTTGTATGAATGACCCAATTTGGATCATATAACCGAAATTGTGATGTCGGAGATAATAATTCCATATGGGCGTTCCAATAGGTTTCAATTGTTCCTACATCGACCCAATATCCATTAAAAGGAAAAGCATAAACATTGAAATTATTTCGTAATAAGTTCGGAATAATATCTTTACCAAAATCATGTTTTGAATCAGATGAGGAATGATCATCCCACAATACATGGTTTAAAACTTCACTTTTGAATATGTAAACCCCCATATTTGCTGTATTCGAAACAGGGTGATTTGGCTTCTCTTGAAAACTTATAATTTTATTGTTCGAATCGTATTCAAGAATCCCATAACGCGATGCTTCATTGAATGGTACAGGAATACAGGCAATTGTTACATCTGCATCGGTTTCGATGTGAAATTTTATGATATTTTGATAATTCATTGCATAGATATGATCACCCGAGAGAATCATGACATGGTCCGGATTCCCTTTCTTTATAAAAGCAAAATTTTGTTGAACTGCATCAGCGGTGCCGACGAACCAATCAGATGCTTTTGCTTTATAAGGTGTTAAAATTCGTACTCCCCCGGTAAAATCAAGATTTAAATCCCATGGACCACCTGATCCGATATGTTCTATTAAGGATTGAGGGCGGTATTGTGCTAAAACCATTACATCCGAGAGTTGTGAATTGACGCAATTTGATAATGTAAAATCGATGACGCGGTATTTACCGGCGAATAAAACAGCAGGCTTTGCTCTTTTTGCTGTTAATACGCTCAGTCTTGTTCCTTCCCCACCTGCAAGAATCACCGCTCGAACTTTCATTTTAGACTCCTTTAAGTTTCAAATAAATTTTTGCGTATTCTATGGCGGATTTTTCCCATGAAAAGTCTGTATTCATACCGTTAATTTGAAGTTTTCTCCAGATTTTTGCTTGGTCAAATGTAATTAATGCTCTGCGCATCGTCTGAGAAAAAGAATCTGCATCTGAATTCTCAAACAGAAAACCATTATTCTTCTCACTATCTTTTTGATCTTTAATCGTGTCTTTCAAACCACCTGTCGCACGGGCTAATGGTATACAACCATATCGCATGGCAATCATTTGCGTAAGACCACAAGGCTCATACCGGGAAGGTATGACTAAAATGTCACCGCCTGAATACATTCTACGTGAAAGATTCAAATCGAATCGTAGGGCAGCGCGAACTCTTTCCGGAAATTCAGATTCCAGACTTCTGCAAGATGTTTCGATAAATGGATCACCAGTCCCAAGGAAGATGATTTGCATCGGTTGATCCATGACTTGTCTCAAACCATTGATTGCAATATCAATTCCCTTTTGTTGATCCATTCTACTTATCAAAATTACCAGAGGAATCTTTTCGTCCCTAACCATTCCAAATTCTGTTTGTAACGCCAGTTTGTTTTTTACTCGATTTTCGAGTGAGGAAATGTCAAAATTATAGTGAATTGCAGTATCGGTAGATGGGTCCCAAATCGTTTGATCAATGCCATTTAAAATACCTGCAACTGACTCTTTTCTACTTTCAAGAAAATCCTGTAATCCGCATCCAAACTCAGGTGTTAAAATTTCCTGGGAATAGGATGGAGAAACAGTCAGTAATTGATCAGCTGCATATATACCTATGGGTAAGGGGACATGTCGTGCCCAATCCGGCAAACCCTGACAATCACAACCAGAAAAACCAAATTCGTGAATGATAGATTCTGCACCTGCACCCATATATGGTAGATTATGCATGGATAAAACGGATTTCGTGTTTTTAAAAAACAGGTCCTGTGTGCGTCGTAATTTCATATCATAAACTGAAATTGCCGTATGCCAATCATTGCAATGTAGAATATCGATATTCCAATTAATTTGTTTCATTAATTCTATGGCAGCTAAAGAAAAGAAAATATATTTTCTGGCATCAGAGCTTGTGTCGTTGGAATATACGTTTTGATCCGTTAATATTGAACTTCCTTCAATCAAATAAACTGGCACATCATCGACAATTGTATAAAAAGCCCTTGCTTGAATCGGACCATTCGGGTGTGGAACTAAATAAGAACAAATTAATTGAAGATTAGAAAACTTCTGAGTGATTTTTGAATGGAAAGGAATTGCTAATCGTACGTCCAATGCAAAACCTTTCATCTGTTCAGGCATTAATTTACGTAATGCTTTCGGTAAAGAGCCAGCGACATCACCGAGTCCACCAACTTTTATCAACGGAGCAGCTTCGGAGGCGACATAAAGAACATTTAATTTTGAGAATTCATTCATGGAAATTTCCCTTTTTGAACCATCAATTCGCGATTTTTCTAACTAATTCAATATAATCTTCAGTTATTGGATTCGCAGACACTATTCCTAAATCTTCCAATAACTCTACAGCCAATCGGGATTTTTGATCAGCATCACTTTGGCTCCAGGTTCTGCTTTTAATTTCTAAAAATGTGCCTAGTAAAGGTTGCTTAAACTGATCAATATTTATAAAGAATTCTGTTTCTTTGTATTTCACCAGGTAACGTTTTCTATCTTTTTCAATTTCCAGCATATTTGTTGGATTGAAATATTCTTTATAAAATCGCAGACTTTGGGTTGCCGGTGCAATGTATCTGGATCTCGAAAGAATTACTTTACCCTCATAATGACTTTCACTCTTAACTCCGATTAAAGTCAATCTCGAGCGAACATTCGTGATTTCTCCACGCTCTGATATTAAGTGATCTTCACGATATCTCAATCGGCCCTGATCCTGGTCTTCAAAAAAGAAATAGGTATCATATTCGCGATAATGGCGTGTTCTCATTATCTCCAATTCACTTTTTTGTATTTTTAAATTCATTTCTTCTGCATTTTGAAGCGGAACCTTTACTTGCACTTCAAAACTTTCTTCTTCATGTGCTCCACCGATCGCAACAAGTTTAGAAATTACAGATGATTCTCTTTGAGAAATAAAACGATCAATACTTATCGCATATTCTTGCGCCTGGATAAGTAATTCTTTGTCATTAATTGTCAATAAAACCCGATCCCTCATTAACCATTTCCCATTGACCATCACATCATTCACGTCAGTTGCTTTCGAGGCATAAACAACCTGGCTGTATGGTGCCTCCGGAAAGTGGCGGAAGGCAGGTGAGTTATGAGTCGTCGAAATATTGATGGTAATTAAATCAGCACGTTTACCGGGTTCCAGAGAACCAGTTATGTCACCAATATGCAAGGCTTTAGCACCGATGCGCGTAGCCATAGCAAGCGTTGTTTTTGCTGGAAGAGTGGTCGGATCTCCACTTACTCCTTTCGCAAGAAAAGTCGTCAACCGGATTTCTTCAAACATATCCAGATCATTATTTGAGGCAGGTCCATCGGTACCGATTCCAACATTAACACCTAATTCCATCAATTGTCGAATAGGGGCGATTCCAGATGCCAGTTTCAGATTGGAAGATGGGTTGTGCGCAACACCAGTATTGGTGCTTTTAAAGGTTCGCATTTCTCCTGGATCAATATGCACACAATGAGCTGCGATTACTTTCGCATCTAACAATTTGTTCTTCTTCACATAAGGAACGACAGGCATGCCGTGTTCGTTCCTACTATTTTCTACCTCAGATGCGGTTTCTGCGATGTGAATGTGAAGTGGAACATCAAATTCTATCGCTAAATCTTTTGATTTTTGTAAAATCTCTGCAGTACAGGTATAAGGGGCATGTGGAGCAATTGCAGGAACAATTAACGGATGATTTTTCCATTTGATGATAAAGTCTCTCGAGTATGCCAGCGATTCTTCATAAGATTGCGCATCAGGTGTTGGAAATTTTAGAATACTTTCACCACATATAGCTCGCATACCAACTTCTGCTGTTGCTTCAGCAACGTCATCTTCAAAATAATACATATCATTGAAACATGTTATTCCGGCCTGAATCATCTCTGAACACGCAATTTTTGTTCCAAGCCTGACAAATTCAGGGTTAACATATTCTCTTTCCACTGGCATCATGTATCCTAAAAGCCAAACATCCAATCGAAGATCATCGGATAATCCACGTAATAAAGTCATTGGTACGTGCGTATGAGCATTGATCAGACCTGGCATTAAGATCTTTCCATTACAATCAATAACTTCATTTGCCGTAAATTTTAAAATTAATTCGCTATTTTCACCAATTTCAATTATTGAATCCGCATTTATGGCTATTGCCCCATGTTGAAAAATTCTATACTCCTCATCCATCGTCAATATAATTGCATTTGTAAGAAGTGTATCTACTTTCACTTTTGCCTCTCCTATTCGTTTAAATTAACAAAACTGTTTTCGAATAAAATCAAGAGCGGTATTTTCTGCCCAAGGTTTAACTAAATTAAAGTGTCCACCAAATGACCTAACTTTTTCGAATTTTTTATTTTTATAAATCAAAAACAGATTCAGGATCATACTTTCCTGTGAAGATGCATCTAATATGGCTGAAAGAATGAGATTGCCTTCGTCCTGTTCATAAAGTTCTTTTGCAAGTTGGTAAACCTCATCATTTTCAGGTTTTTTCAATAAATTGACCGAATTTTCAAGTAATAAATGTTGCTTTCTAAGCCTTTTGGATATATTTTCATCCATTCCATATTCAATAACAGATATTCTCACTTTTTCCTTTTGTAAAATATTGGCAACGACCTGCTCTAAAGTAGTTTCATTGTACCCAAATATTGTGCTTCCTAATCGATGATCAATCTTACTTACCATATCTGAAATCATTTTATCTGCTTCATCAATAGAGTTTGCTTTTGCAGTCACACGTATATCGATTTGACCAGGATAAGCTACCAAACCGACAGTTGGATTTTGAAGCAATTCGAGATCGCCTATGATCTCATCAACATGAGATTCACCAGCACCAGATGTGTGTATCGAAAAAGTTTTGATAATTCCTTCTAATTTAAACATGTTATGCAACAAAGGTATAACTGCATGTTCCATCAAAAATTCCATTTCTCTTGGCACGCCAGGTAATGAAATAATGACACCATTTTTAGTTTTTGCCGCGAAAGAAGGTGCAGTACCTACTGGATTTTTTATCGGTATCGAACCTTCCGGAATATAAGCTTGTTTTTTGTTGTTTTCGGTAGGTATACGACCATACCTTAAAAATTGTTTTTCAATATCAGCCCACAAATCTGGTTGAAATTCAAGCTGGATATCGAGTGCTTTTGCAATTGCGTTTCTTGTTGGATCATCGACTGTCGGACCAAGACCACCAGTAGTTAGAATAATATTAGATCTCTCAAGTGCTTCTCTCACTACTGATGCTATTCGATCGAGATTATCTCCAACAGTCGTCGTGCGATAAAGATCAATTCCAGCATTTCTGAGCATTCTTGCAATATGCCTTGTGTTCGTATCTTGAATTTCTCCCAGTAATAGTTCAGTTCCAATTGTTATAATTTCTGCAGTTGGCATTTTCCCTCTGATCATAAAAATTATCAATGATTATATAATGTCTGGATAGGAATAGATAGTTTTAGAAGAAATTATTGATTGAAGATTAATCGGGCATTGTCAAAAAGTATAATTAATAATGTCATCTTCAATTGAAATTCCTAGAAGATAATAAACACGGAAGAGAAGAAATCTCGGAAATTTTAAAAATTCCTTTAAAGGGATCCAAATTTAAAAAGGTTATGTAGGAAATATAATGACATTTTATACAAAATCACAATTAGCTCATTGGGGAGAGGCATTAGCGAAAAAATTTCTGGAAGAAAAAGGCATTCTAATTCGTGAATGCAACTACAGAACAGTCTCCGGGGAAATTGACTTAATTGGGATTAAAGACGATCGATTTATTTTTTTTGAAGTAAAAACACGCCAATCTGTAAATTATGGATTTCCGGAAGAGGCAGTTGATTTAAAAAAACTGGAACATATTGAAACAGTGATTTGGGATTTCTTTGAATCGAATGACATTCCAGATTGCGATTGGCAAATCGATGTGATATCAATTATTCGAAATCCAGGCACAAGTAAATATGAAATTGAGTGGTTTGAAAATGTATTGGAATAATATTGTAAATCCGCTCATTATTATTGTTGGACCGACAGCATCCGGAAAAACGGCTCTTTCGATTGAGCTGGCAAAAGCATTTAAAGGTGAAATCGTCTCAGCCGATTCCCGGTATTTTTATCGTGGCATGGATATCGGGACTGCAAAACCTACTAATTCTGAAATGCAATCCGTTCCCCATTATATGATTGACGTTTCTGAGCCGGACGAGACGTGGAGTTTAGCAAAATTCCAAAATGAAGCGTTTAAGGTCATCGATCAAATTCACTCACGAGACAGGCTGCCAATTCTGGTAGGAGGTACAGGGCAATATATTCATTCTGTATTGCATGCCTGGTCAATGCCTGCACAGGAACGGAATGATCATTTGCGGGCTATCCTGGAAAAGGAAGTTGTAGTAAGGGGAAGAGATAATCTCTATGAGTATTTGAAATGTGTAGACCCAATAGCTGCCAGTCAAATTGATAAGCGAAATTTCCGTCGGACTTTACGTGCTGTGGAGGTGATATTATTAACCGGACACAGATTTTCGGATCAAAGGAGAATATCCTCTTCAAAATACAGTCGTAAAACGATAGGAATTAAAATTGAGCGGCACGAGTTATACACTCGAATCGATCGAAGAATTGAAAAAATGATCGAAGATGGATTCGTTGATGAAGTTAAAAAACTTATTATGAACGGATACTCCCCGATTAACTCGTCGATGTCTGCTATTGGTTACAGAGAAATTTACCAATATGTACATGGAACAATCAGTTTGGATGAAGCAATAGTCTTAATGAAACGTAATACCAGGCAATTTGTTCGCCGGCAAGCGAATTGGTTTAAAGAGAATGACCCACAAATTCAATGGTTTACAAATCATGATGAACTTCTGAGTGAAATCATTCGATACATACACTCCAATGATGGATGGCTAGCGCCTGATTTATAAATAAAAACACCATTCTTTGTAATTTCGAATGGTGTTTTTTAAGTTTAGATTAAATTTCCGTTAGGAATTAATTCCGGTATGCCGCTTCGCTTTTGACTTGGAGAAGGAAAGACTTTTTCAAATTCTTCTTTTGAAAGTGTCTCTACCTCGAGAAGTTTTTGCGCCACAGCATCCAATTTTTCCCGATAATCAGTTAAGATTTGTTTAGCTTGCAAATAAGCTAAATTTACTAATTGGCGGACTTCCAGGTCGATTTTTTCTGCAATCTGTTCTGAGTAATCTCTTTGTTCAGAAATTTCTCTTCCAAGGAAAATCAATTCTTCTTTTTGACCATAGACCATAGGACCAAGAGCGTCACTCATTCCCAGTCGCATCACCATTGTTCTGGCTAATTTACTAACTCTTTCGATGTCATTGGAAGCGCCTGAGGTAATATCATCAAAAACGATCTCTTCAGCCGCGCGACCACCTAACAAGCCAACCATGTCAGCCATCATCTTTTTCTTTGCCATCAAAGTTCTATCTTCGGAAGGTAGTGCCAATGTATAACCAGCCGCCATTCCTCTGGAGATTATTGAGACTTTTTGGACCGGATCACCTTCTGGTAATACATGCATCACTACTGCATGACCTGCTTCGTGATAGGCGACAATTTTCTTTTCCTCTTCACTAATCAGTCGACTTTTTCGTTCCGGGCCAGCAATAACACGTTCGATGGATTCTTCAAATTCACTTTGAGAGATCATTGTTTTATTTCGTCGGGCAGCTAAAATAGCTGCTTCATTAACCAAATTTTCCAAATCTGCACCAACAAAACCTGGTGTTGAACGGGCGATAACACTTAAATCGATTTCTTTCGCAATTGGTTTCCCTTTGATATGAACTTTTAAGATAGCCTCACGACCTCTTACATCGGGTCGATCTAAGACCACACGGCGATCAAATCTACCTGGTCTCAATAAGGCAGGATCTAAAATGTCCGGTCTGTTTGTGGCGGCCATTACGATGACGTTTGTATCCGTATCAAAACCATCCATTTCAACAAGCATTTGATTCAATGTTTGTTCACGTTCGTCATGGCTACCGCCAAGTCCTGCACCACGTTGACGACCCACAGCATCTATTTCATCTACGAAGACAATACAAGGCGAATGACGTTTTGCCTGTTCGAAAAGGTCTCGAACGCGGCTTGCACCGACACCAACGAACATTTCAACGAATTCAGATCCGGAAATCGAAAAGAAAGGAACTCCTGCTTCGCCTGAAACCGCTTTAGCTAATAATGTTTTACCTGTACCTGGAGGTCCAACTAACAAAACTCCTTTTGGAATACGTGCGCCAAGAGAAATAAATTTTTGTGGTTCTCTTAAAAATTCAACAACTTCTTTTAATTCTTCTTTGGCTTCTTCAACACCGGCCACATCAACAAAAGTTACGGTTGGGTGGTCACCTGTAAACATTCTCGCCTTAGATTTACCGAATGACATCGCAGCATTATTACTACCTTGTGCTTGACGGAAAATAAAGAAGAAAGCCCCACCTAAAAGAATAAACGGAAAAATATATCCTAAAGCTGTCAAAATACCTACCCAAGGACTTGGGGGTGTAATCATGATTTTAATTTTTTCTGGCGCAAGATCAGCAGGCGTTACACCTAGATCGATTAATTGCTCAACAAGAGTTGCAGAATTTTCTTTGTTCGATACACCTTCACGAAGATCTTCATAGTACTTTACTCTTAGTCTGTTTTCGTCATCTTCTATTTCGGATATTTTGCCTGCCCTAATATCAGCAGCTACCTGGTTGATTGTCAGGTCTTCCGCACTACTACGCTGGCTAAAGCTATATACCGCCATTACGATAATGGCTATGAATAGCAGCAAGTAGATTACGTACGATTGATTTCTTGAATTCACTGATGCCTCCCATCACGGAAAGTCAAATATTTGATAATTTTTAGGAATTATACCAATCTATATAAAGGTGGACTAGATTTTGGATAACGATAATCTCGAATCTAATAAAACTCTTATAAAGTTAGCTTATTTTTGAATTTAATAGTGAAACCGTGTTGTGAATTTGGTTAATATGAATGCGATCATGCTGTGTAATAAATTTAATAATTTCCAGAACTTTTGTTGGTCCGAAAATAGCGTGGTTGACTTGTTTTTCCAAATATTGGTTTGGCAATGAAGACAGAATATTGATTAAAATTTTCCGATTTTGAAGAAATCGCTCCATTTCTTCAATTGGGTTATTTAGTATGTAATTTCGTTCATTTGCCCATTCATCGGTTGAAATTGCCGGGAAAAATGGAATATTTTCATCCTGGATTAGATTTATTCGAGGCAAGTTAACTTCCGCATCAACATCAGCTAGATGGTTAATGATTTCTACTAAGCTCCATTCGGTTGGGATAGGACGAATGTTCCAGTACGAGATCTTATTAGAAATCCTAAATAGATTGTCAATTATTGCGGCAGTTGATGTAAGGATTGCTATATATGCTTCAATGGAATTTTCAGGTTCAATGGAACTTCCATTCAGAATCATTTCTTCTATCCAGCGTTCGAGATCGTACCAACTACCTTGCGAGCTCTTTGGATTAATAGATTTTAGAGAATTTTCGTTTCCTTCCGCCAAAAAGAAAGTGGGAATGCCAATTTTTTCAGCTGGTTCTATGTCCCTCATCCAATCATTTCCGACCATGACCACTGGTCCTTCGGGCCAGCCAAGATTTGCAAGAATTTCGGCGTAATAGGCTGGATTTGGTTTTGCAAAATGGAAATTTTCATAACTTGTAATTAATGAATAATCTTCGATCTGAGGTCGTAAATTCGCCCATTGGATTCTTTGGGTAATTGCAACCCTTGGAAATAACGGATTGGTGGCGATAACTAAATCGGTTCCCTTTTCGATTAATTTATTTGTCAATGACTTGGCTTCATCCAATTCACTTGTATAAACTCGTAGAGAGGGAAAAAATTCCTGATAAAACTGGTCAATTTCTACCTGTAGATTGCTTTTTAATAAACCAATCTTTGGATAAAAATAATCATCAAAACATTCTTCAAGAGTTTTGCTAGGATCATTATTAGCTTCCATGAATTGTGTAGCTTTAAGGACAGCTATTTGAATTTTCTGGCTTGGAATTTCTTTGCCTAAATAATTTCCTAACAAATCGATATACGCAGGTATAAAAACAGAATCCAAATTCTGTAATAAAGTACCATCTAAATCAAACAGTACAGTAAACTTCATTCTTTAGGCACAAAAATGTCAGAAATAGGATGACAAAGTCCGCATCCAATTTGTGGTTCATTTACCTGACTTTTAGATTTTTCACAAAAGGCTGTTAACTTCATTGATTTTCCAATACCTAACAATCCTGCAGAAACATATCCCTTCAAAACCATGGATTGACATGCGTTAGCCAGAATAATGCCGGGTACAGGGCAGGTCTTACATAATTTGGAAGTCCATTTATGTGAAGATGTCGTTGAGTCAAGAAGGCGGCATTCTTCATGATTTTTCCCACGGAAATAATCTCCGTAAAAATAGCGACATTCTTTACCAAATGGAGTTTGCATAATTCTTAAGAAACCCTGGTTAAATATTCCCCGGTACGCGTGTCAACCCGAATAATATCACCAGTCTCAATAAAATATGGTGTATGTACTTCTGCACCAGTCTCAACTTTAACTTTTTTAGTTTGTGCAGAGGCTGTATCTCCACGAATGGCCAATTCTGCCCAGGTGACTTTTAATTCTACAGACATCGGTAATTCAATATCAATTGCTAAAGAATTGTAAAATGTGATTTTTACATCCATGTTTTCTTTTAAGAAGTTAACGGACTCTCCTAAAATATCACTTTTCAATGGATATTGTTCGAAATTTTCATTATCCATAAAATAATAAAAATCTGAATCCGAATATAAATATTGTGCATTGTGATAATCGAGGCGAACATTTTGAACTCTTTCGCCGGAATTGAAAGTTTTTTCAATATTAGAACCCGAAATCAAATTGCGGGCTTTAATGCGAATTGTCGCTCCACCACGCCCGGGTTTGTTATGGCTATACTCGATAACTTTGAATAAATTTCCATCATATTCAAAAGTAACACCTTTACGTAATTCATTTACATCAATCATCCATACACCTTCTTATACGAAATTTAACAGGTGAATTATAGTCTATCGAGATATAGGTTGCAAGGTAGAAGACAGGAAGTATAAAAAAAGGATGTTCGCAAATTTCGAACATCCTTTATACGTTTACAATTATTTTTATCCTAATTTGGGTTCAATTATACCGTAGCCACCATCTCGTCTTCGGTATAAAACATTTACGCTTTCAGAATTCATATCATAAAAAACAAAGAAATTCTCATGGCCCAATAATTTCATTTGCTCAATTGCTTCCAACTCATCCATCGGGATAAGAGTGAATGTTTTCCTTCGAGCGATTTCAGGTGCATCTTCCATATCGATAGGTTCTGGTAATTCAGATGCTAATTCAGAAAGAGGCGTACCATCACCGCGGCCTTTATCACGTTTCCCTTTTAACCTGGCAATTTGGCGTTGCATTTTTTCGATCGCTTCATCTATTGCTGCAAAAATATCTTCTGCTCTTTCTTCAGTTCTTAGGATATATCCACGCCCTCTGATAGTGATCTGAGCTACTTGCCTATCAGATGCGCTGCGAGCGGATTTGAGGTACGATAGATCGACCCGGGTTTCTTCAATATCATTTAAATATCGATAAAGTTTCGTTATTTTCTTATTTAAATAATCTTCAATTCGCTCTGTAACTTTTAAATTTTTTGCAAAGATATCAACTTTGATCGCCATTTTATCCTCCTAGGAATTAGGTTTTGGTAATTTCCTGATTTGATACAAAGTCACTGAAACCATATTTTGTATTTACTGCCCTTGCAATTGTTAATCCTACTATATTTTTTGCTCCTTTATTTTTCAATTCTCTTGCACAGGCTTCTAAGGTTGATCCGGTTGTGGTTACATCATCAATTAAAATAATATTCTTTCCAAGTAGATTGGAATTATCGACAGTAAATGCACCTGATACATTTTCGGAGCGTTCTTCCCTTGATAAACCAACTTGGGATTTAGTCTCTTTATTCCGGAAAAGCGCCTGTGTTTTCATTGGACGTCCTATGGCCAAAGAAAAAGGTTTGGCGATTAGGGATGCTTGATTGTAACCACGTTCTTTAATTCTATTCTTTCCTAATGGAACCGGGATGACATAATCAATATTCAGATTTAAATCATTGTACAATTCCACCAAATAAAATGCCAGCACTTGTGCTATACCAATATCGTTTTGATACTTTAATTTCTTTATTGCACTGGAAAGGGGAGGTTCATAAATTGCGTAAGACCGGATAAAATCGATTGATTGTAGCAGATCAATGCAATGATCTTTCGCAAAATTCGAAGATTTCTCCGGGGATCCACATTTAAGACAAAATGGGGGCGATATTTTCTTAACCTGTGACTCGCAATCTTTACACCAGCGATAACCTAAAACATCACATCCTGAACAATGTGGAGGAAAGATTAAATCAATCAAATTCCATATTATTTGATAAATTCGTAAAGGCTTGGGGTGGATATTAGTACCCCGAAATGTCATATTTTCACCAAAAAAGGATCTAATTAAACATATCGCCTAGTGCGGATCTGAACAGACGCAATCCAGCAGGTGTCAGCAATACAATCATCAATGATGGAAAAATTAATCCAGCCATAGGAATTAACATCTTAATTGGTGCTTTATGTGCTTCCTCTTCGGCTAATTGGCGGCGACGTATACGCATCTGA
This sequence comes from uncultured Anaerolineaceae bacterium, assembly GCA_964586385.1. Taxonomy (GTDB): domain Bacteria; phylum Chloroflexota; class Anaerolineae; order Anaerolineales; family Anaerolineaceae; genus UBA6170. Next base: position 37,160 of record CAZPIM010000001.1, on the reverse strand, counting down.
TCTGCTTGAATTCTTAATACTTTGGATAAACTAACACCTAATTGTTCACTTTGAATAACAGCTGCAACAAAGCTCGTCATCTCAGAAATGCCAATTCTATCAGCCATATCTCTTAATGCTTCTTTGCGAACTTTACCTAATTGGATTTCTTGAATCACGCGTGCAAATGCCATTGAAAGCTGCGTTTCCCATTTTTCACTTACTTTTGCCATTGCAGCGTCGAAACCCAATCCAGCTTCAACGCAAATTGTTAATAAGTCAAGTGCATCCGGCATTGCTTTCCTGATTTCCTTTTGACGCCGGGATATCTGTGAAGAGAGCAATAACTGTGGAAAATAAAATCCAATTAATCCAAATAATAAACCAACTAATAATTTTCTGCCTAAAGGCCAACCAAGTGATCCAATGGACAGAACGAACATAACGACGCCACCAAAGAAAAGCATGCCTAAAAATTGCAGGAATAAAATGATTGTTGGATCAATTTTAGAAGAAGATCCAGCCAGCTCTAACTTTCTTGCAATTGATTGCCTGGCATTTTGTGGTGTGAATCGAATGGCAATTTCCCCAAATTTTTGAGCTACGGGAAAGATTACACGATCTTGAAATGGCTGCGACAATTCCAATTTACGTAAAGTCACAGGCTCGCCAGATTGACTTAATTCCTCAAGACGTGCATCTAGAATGCGATCATCCGCTCCAGTTGGATTCCTCAACCCAATGATGGTTAAGAAAATTGCTCCCAGAAGTACTGCTGCGACGATGATGATAATAATGACCATTCTTTCACTCTCCTTTTTTCTTAGACTTCAATGTCACCCAATTTGTTCATGGTGATGTAGCCAAAGAAAATTAATAATGCGGCCACAGCAAGGGCAATGTAACCGCATGGAACGCTTTCTGGTTTGAAGAACTCCATCATATAGTCACGATTTAATAAATATAAAATGCCAATAACAAATAATGGTAAGACTGATAAAAAACGACCTGAATACATTACTTGCGTAGTTAAGACACGAATTTCACCTTTAATTCGGATCCTTTCCCGAATAGTATGCGAAATTGTGTCCATAATTTCCGCCAGATTACCACCAACTTCCCTTTGAACGTTGATAGCTGTGATCGTAAGGTCTAGATCATCACTGGGGATTCTGGCTAATAAATTATCCAGGGCAGTCTCCATTGAAATACCTAGTTGCATTTCCTGGACAACACGGCGAAATTCATCACAGATTGGAGCAGGTAATTCTTTTGATATTGCTTCCATTGCTTGCATAGTAGAAAAACCAGCGCGTAAACCATTTACCATAAGGTTCAACATATCAGGAAGTTGCTGGTCAAACTTTATCAGTCGTTTCTTCTGTTGACTTTTAACATACATTCTGGGTAATAATGCCCCAAGAATGGCACCGATTATTCCTACTACAATTACTTGCCCACCAATAAACCAAAGGACAAACCCAACAACAAATGCAGAAATAACAACTAAAGCAACAAATTCGCCCGGTTTAAACTTAAGATCTGCTCTTGAAAGATCCTTTGAAATCCTTTCACCAATGGTAGATTTTTCAACCCGCCGATTCAACCAATCTGTAAGGGGTGTTGATCGTTCTTTTTCTGATAGGATTTCATCTTCTTCAATATAACGCCCTAATCGTTCTAATTCCAGCGTTTTTCGTTCTGCAGTGACGGTAATGACTATACCAATGATCAATAATACCAAGGCAACTGAAGCACCGGTAATAATGATTGCGATGGGATTTATTTCATTAATAAGTTGGATGATATCCATAAATTTTGCCTGCTTTCCTTATTAATAGCGGCGTCTGTCTCCAATACCAAATGTTGAAGGGGGAAGATGTATACCTGCCTGTTCAATTTTTTCCATGAACTTGGGACGAAGTCCAGTGGGGCGTAATCGTCCGATAACTCTGCCGTTTTCAAATCCTGCTTGCTCAAAAATGAAAATATCTGTCATCGTGATGATATCGCCTTCCATACCTGTGACATCAGTAATATTGACAACTTTACGAGATCCATCACGCATACGAGATTGGTGGACAATTAAATCAATAGCTGAGGAGATCTGTTCTCTAATTGCTCGCACCGGCAATTCCATGCCTGCCATTAATGTCATAGTTTCCATACGTGCTAACGTATCACGCGGCGTGTTCGAGTGAGCTGTTGTCATTGATCCATCGTGACCGGTATTCATAGCTTGCAACATATCAAGTGCAGCCTCATCGCGAATTTCACCTACGATAATGCGATCCGGACGCATACGTAATGTATTGATAACCAATTGACGAATGGTAATTTCACCTTTTCCTTCAATATTTTGAGGGCGAGATTCTAAAGTAACAACATGTTCCTGTCTTAATTGTAATTCCGCTGCATTTTCGACTGTTACAATTCTCTCATCGGCAGGTATAAATCCGGATAATACGTTTAGTAATGTTGTCTTCCCTGAACCAGTACCGCCAGAAATTACTATATTTAGTCTAGCTTTAACACATGCGTCAAGGAATGAGATCGCCTCTGGAGTAATAGATCCTAATTCAACAAGCTTATCCACAGTGATTGGAGTCTTGGCAAATTTTCGGATTGTCAAAACAGGTCCGACTAACGAGATTGGAGGAATAACCGCGTTAACACGGGAGCCATCCGGGAGACGGGCATCTACGTACGGTGAAGACTCATCAATTCTACGACCAAGAGGAGCAACAATTCTTTCAATAATGCGCATGACATGTTCATCATTTTCGAACGCCATAGGCTCTCGAAGGATTTTTCCAAATCGCTCGATATAAATATTCTTTGCTCCATTCACCATAATTTCTGTAATGGTTTCATCTTCCAACAATCTCTGTAATGGACCGAAACCTAAAATTTCTGCAGATATTTGTTCAAACATTCGTGCGCGTTCAGGTCTGGAAAGTATGATGTTTTCTTCGTTTAATATTTGTTCAAATAATTCTTGAATGGTTCTTTTGACATCTGCAGTTTGGGTGACATCCATGCTTGGATCCAAAGTACCCAGAAGTTTGGTTTGAACCCGATTTTTTAAATCCTGATAGGTGTCATTGGCACTTGAAGTTAAAGGCGCGTTGATTCGGCGTGACTGAATTGCAGGATTTCTTAATGGATCTGAACCACCTGGCTTTGGAGGTTGATTGTTATTCGATTGACCTTCACCTTGAATTCTTCTTAAAATTGACATGGGGTCCCCTTACCATACCTCTAATAACGATTTGATACCTGTGTGGCTGTTTCTTCTTCATCTTGTTCAGCTAACTTGAATTTTATTTTATCAATTACTGAAAAAATACTTCTTGAAATAGGAGCCATCTTGTTTTCAATAATGAACGGAGTTCCACGATTGATCGAGGATGTCACCACGCGATCTTCGAAAGGAATTATTACTTCAACTGGTTGTCGGAGACTTTCTCCGATTCGTTCACCAGAAATGGAGATACGTTTATCAAATCGATTTACAACAAAAAGAATGCGTTTTCGATTGATGCCGGATGCATCTGATAATCCCAGGAACAAATTGGAGCTTTTAATCGAAGGAATATCCTGGGTTGCGACAAGAATGATGACGTTTGCAATATCTAAACATGCTTGAACAACGTCTGTTAAATAAGAGGTTGTGTCGATAATTATAAAACTATACAAACGTTGCAAATACCTGATTACTTTTGAGAATTGATCCGAATTCACGTCATCTGCAAATTCCGGTCTTGGAGGCGCAGCCAAAATGTCGAGTTTTGAACCGGGATGTTTGATCATTACTTCTTCAATAATTTCAGGATCAAGTTCATCGGCTCTTGGTGCCAAATCCAAAATGGTATTGCGACCCTGTTCATTTAAGAACACAGCAATGTCACCAAATTGTAAGCTTGCATCTACCAATGCAGTAGGACTTGTTTCAGACTGGAGTCCTAAAGCAACATTTGTAGCGATCGTGGTACAACCGACACCACCTTTGGGACTATAAACAACGATAATCTTTCCAAGAATTCGTTGACCGGCTGCACTGCTGGAGGCAGCTTCAAGGGTGGCAAAATTTACCTGGGCTTTCCTTTTTTCTTCTATTGCCAATTTTCCAGCTTGTCGGATCGCATTGGTTAATTCATCGATCATTGGAGGTTTGGAAAGAAAATCACGAGCCCCCGCGAGCATTGCCCGACGCATGTAGCTGGATTCATATTGGACCGAAAGAATAATTATTTGGATATAGGGAAGTCGTTTGCGAATTGCTTCAGTCGCCGCTAACCCATCCATATCCGGCATATTGATATCCATCACAACCACTTCAGGTTGTAGCTGATGTGATAAATCTATTGCTTCTCTGCCAGTCCTTGCTTCTCCGATGATTTCAATAGATGGGTCAAATTGAAGCATTCTTCGAATGTTTTCGCGGGTTTCTTGAATGTCATCGACGATAAGTACCCGAATTTTTTCTGGTCCTGCCATAATTCCTTCAAAACTCCATTTTCTATCCGATTATTTTTAAGAAAGTGAGTAAAGTATGTTATTCAGTTGTGGCTGGTGCAACTTCTCCGGATCTTGTCTCAAGACCAAAAGGTAATTTGGCGGGTAGTGGAATATCTTTTTGATCCATCAAGTATTGTTGGGTGACTGCATCAGTGACAATTTCCTGGATATTATTGGGGTTTCTTAAGGCTAATGAGAAGGAAATATTTGACTGACGGAGGTAACTCATTAATACAGCATCTTGAGGAGAGACAACTAATGTGACAATGTCAGGTTTTGGCTCAGGTTCAGGAGCTACAGCTTCTTCACCGGCTGGTGTTACAACAGGTTCTTCAACTACTGCAACTTCTTCAACACCATCAACAGGAAATTCGCCAACTCGTAAGATGATAGCGTCTTGAATTAAATTCTGGCAAACTAATCTTGGTCTTTGTGCTTCTGATGGTTGAACATATAAAGGTTCATTCAAAGTTGGATCTAATTCGGTTCGACCTTGAGCAGATGCAGTGGATCCACCTTGAATATTAATTGACAAGGATTCTACGGTGCTTTCAGCATTAAATATTTGCTTTGTGACAGAAGCTGTGAAGTTAGGCAAAATGGTTTGATATTCAGGATCAAGATCAACCAGCCACATACAACCGATTACCATTACATGGTCTCCTGGCTGTGGTGCATAGGCGACTAAAGCTTCACGGCCAATTGGTACTGATAATGCTGTTTTATCGACAGGAATGTCGAAGGATGCAATTGACCCACCTGTCACAGAATCCAATAATAAACTTGCAGTTACAGGCATACGTGGTTCGAGTGGATACATTGCTTTCTTTCCAATTACCTGATCCAAGGAAGTCAGGAATGTACCTTCAACCAATTCCTTTTTAGGAAAAGGGATCATTGCCACCACATTCTCAGTAATCACTTCACCTCTCGGGATCGATTGTGTAGTAATTACTATATTGACCATTTCTTCAACTTGAACTTGTGTTTGTTGCGCTGGGTCTGCTTGAGGTTGTAATAGGGGGCGCAGTTGAATATATGCGTACGCTAACCCTAAAACAATAACAATTAATACTAATGCAACAATAATGATAATACGACCACTTTTTTGTCCACTTTTAGCCATGCTTACGTCTCCTTTTTTATAATCAGGGAAACAAAATAATAATAAATTTATTATACGGTAGATTGAAAAAATCCAAGGGAGAACACCAACGAAATATCAAATCCTCCCCGCGCTCTCTTCTCACATAATTATATATGCATTATTTGTGCCATTATTTGGGAAGTCAGCTTTTATTAGTGTTTGAATTTGATTATACATCGTTAAATATAAATTAAAGAAGGAAAGAAAAACATAAATTTTAAGTAAAACTCATAAAAACAATTATTCTCGGATTTGATCTAAAAAGAGATCTCTATATGTGATAGAGATCTCTTTTCATTTTTATCTCAGTGTTGATTATTATTAGATGGCAGTAACAATATTGCTGAAAATTCTTCCAATTGCGGGGCCAAGTAACGCAAGAATAACAATTACAACAACAGCTACTAAAACAAGAATTAAAGCATATTCAACTAAACCTTGACCTTTTTCTTTCGGTGCAAATAACATTTTATTTTCCTCCTTCCCAAAGAATTTTTTATTCAATGATAGACATATTATATCCAAATTAGTAAACATTTCAAGGCTTTGACATTACAAAATCCTTACAGGCATGGTCCCTGCAAATATTTTTGATAATTTGCATATTGTGTCGAAACTTCCGTCTTCAAATATCGTATATGTTTATTGGACAGATTGTATTATTAATATATTGGATTGCGCTATAATAATTTAATCAGATCCAACAGTTTTTGTAGATCTTTAGGAGGAAAAATGAGTGATTTATTTAATCGAATTACAGATAATCAAGATGTCATTCGGAAATTATTGAGTAAAATACCTGGTTTTAATGGATATATTGAGCGGGAGAATCGCAGAGCATCAGATAAACTTTTACGGGAAGGGATTGCTGATCGATTTGAACAACAATGGCAAAGAATTTCTTCTCTTCAAACTGAGTTAATAAGCTCTGGTGGAATAATGTTTATCGACGATTTGGAGAGATCTGCAATTAAGATCAGACAGTTTATTGATCGCATCCGTCATGCTTCCTATGGATATGCACCTTTTTTTGATGCAGTAAAAATCCGAGAAGAAGAATTGGCGAAGGTTTATGAATATGATCTGGCTTTAATGGACTCGGTAGATGAAATCAGCAGAGCTGTTGATAATGTCGAGACTTCGATTGGAACAGATGGGCTTCCAGCTTCTATTCGTCATTTAACCGTTTTAGCTCAACAGGCAGTAGATGCTTTTAATCTTAGAGCAGAAGTAATGATGGGTGGCATTAATTCAGGGGAAAAATCCTGATTATATTTTTTAGGTTCATATATGGAGAATAAAAATGGCAAGAATATTTGATGTAGTCGAATATCCAAGTGAGATGAAAGATGAAATTGTTCATCGTTTTCCTGAAACCGGTATCGCTGATTTAAGAATTGGTTCGCAGGTAATTGTTAGAGAATCTCAAAAAGCAATATTCTTTCGAGACGGGCGAGCCTTGGATGAATTCGGCCCGGGAAGACACACAATCGTCACAGCCAATATCCCAAAGTTAGTTGACTTGATTGGCAAAGTCTTTAATGATCGAACACCATTTACTGCAGAAGTCTATTACGTTTCAATGCGGGAATTTGTCGATCGAAAATGGGGTACGCCTCAACCGATCTTGGTCAGAAATCCAGGTATGGGACTTGGTGTAGCATTATTACAGGGTTTTGGTTCATTTAGTTTTGAAGTAAAAGACGCACAGCAATTTGTCACTCAAATCGTTGGGGCTAATGGTATTTATCGGATGGTCGATATCGAAGGCCGCCTGCGATCCATGCTTCTGTCTAAATTACAGGATTTACTCGGTGAAACTGCTGCACTTAAGAGCGTTGCTGAGTTAATTGGCTTAACAGAAGAATTAGGTGCGGGTGTACGCGCAAAAGTTCAAGACGATTTTGCTGCGATCGGATTATTGCTTAAGTCGTTTTATATTTCCAACCTTAAACCTTCCGATAAGTCTGCCGAAGAATTGCGGGCAATGGGAATGTTAGATATGCAAACTTATACGCAACTACAGGCTGCTGACGCATTAAGAGAAGCTGCCCAAAATGAAAGTGGTGGAGCGGGATTGACTGCCGGCATCGGAGCAGGAGTTGGTCTTGGAAATGTAATTTCTCAATCTCTAAGTGGTATGACAGGCGCAGCTGGAGGAGCGGCAACATCCAAGCAGCCTACAACAACTGGTAATGGCATGTCGGATGTCATGACACCTGCAGAAGCAGCATTAGTCATGCGTGTTTCAGAAGAAGATGTTTTGGCAGCAATTCAAGCCGGGGACCTTAAAGCAAGAAAAATTGGGTCAGCATTCAGGATCAGCAAATCTGCACTAGAAGATTTCTTAAAAGGATAAATACGGAGAATTAAATGCAACCGGGAATAAAATTTCCCGGTTGTTTGTTTTTTGTACTAAATCACCCAAAAAGTGATTGTACAACAATTATTTTGTGCTGAACCAAACATTATAATTTTCCATAGATTTATTTATATTTCTTGATTGGAGAAATAATGAAATTGCACGAGTACCAGTGTAAGAAAATTTTTGAGCGTTATGATGTACCGATTCCTAAAGGTAGGGTTGCCAATATCGCTTCAGAAGCGAAACAAATTGCAGAGGAATTTGGGGGAAGGGTAGTAATTAAAGCGCAGGTTTTAGTTGGTGGTAGAGGAAAATCCGGGGGAATTAAGCTCGCAAAAGACCCAAATGAAGCTGAAAAATTTGCCACTGATATATTAGGAATGGAAATTAAAGGACTTCCTGTCCGGAAAATCCTTGTAGACGAGGCAGTAAGCATTGAACAGGAGATATATCTTTCGATCATTAATGATCGTTCAAATAATTGTCCTGTCGTAATGGCTTCTGCTGCGGGAGGGGTCGATATTGAAGAAGTTGCTCAATTATCACCTGAAAAAATTTTTAAATTACGAATCGATCCATTATTAGGTCTTCAGGATTTCCAGGCTAAAGATGTTGCGATTGGCATTGATTTGCCACGTGAATATTGGAAATCTTTTATAAAAATTTTACATGGTTTATATCAAACTTTTCTGGATACAGATTCGACATTAACAGAAATAAACCCACTTGTGATTACTAATGATCATAGAATGGTGGCTTTGGATGCAAAAATGATCATCGACGATAATGCAATTTATCGTCATCCGGAATTAATTGAGTTTCGTGATCCTGATATCGAAGCACATGCAGAAGTTGAAGCCCGAAAATACGGATTATCCTTTATAAAACTGGATGGTGAGATTGGTTGTATGGTCAACGGGGCAGGTCTTGCAATGGCAACTATGGATATCATTAAACAAAATGGTGGGTCTCCTGCAAACTTTCTGGATATTGGTGGCGGTGCAGGAGCCGATAAAGTTTCTGCTGCCCTGAGAATTATCCTTTCAGACCCAAAAGTAAAAGTAATCCTGATAAATATTTTTGGGGGTATTACGCGATGCGATGAAGTTGCAAAAGGTATCTTATCTGCATTAAGAGATATCGTTGTAAAAATACCAATTGTTGTCCGATTGGTTGGTACCAATGATGAGGAAGGTAGAAAATTACTACGGGATTCTGAGATCTTGACAGCTGATACTCTCGTAAACGCAGCAATAACCTCTGTCAAGTTGGCCAAAGGAGAATCACTATGAGTATCCTCGTTGATAAAGATAGCCGTATCTTAATCCAGGGTATCACCGGAAATGAGGGGTTATTCCACAGTTGGCAAATGTTTCAATATGGGACGAATGTTGTTGCAGGAGTGACGCCAGGAAAAGGCGGGGATTGGATCTTTGATGGAAAAGTTCCGATATTTGATTCTGTAAAAATAGCAAAAAATGCGACCGGGGCAAATGTGTCTGTAATATTTGTACCAGCAAGATTTGCAGCCGATGCAATGTTGGAAGCCGGGGATGCCGGTATTCCACTGGTTGTTTGTATAACAGAAGGTATTCCAGTGCGGGATATGATGCGTGTTAAGAAATTCCTGGATCAAAGAAATGTAAACCTCATTGGTCCAAATTGCCCGGGTTTACTGACGCCTGGAGAAGCAAAGGTAGGGATCATTCCAGGAAATATTACAATACCAGGAAATGTCGGAGTTGTTTCCCGATCAGGAACACTTACTTATGAAGTTTTGTATGCTATGTTAGCTAACAATATTGGTTCAAGTACATGCGTTGGCATAGGTGGGGATCCAATTCATGGATTGAATTTCATTGATACATTAGAAATGTTTGAAGCCGATCCTCAAACGGATCAGGTTGTCATGATTGGAGAAATCGGCGGAAATGATGAGCAAATTGCCGCAGATTATATTGCACGTTATATGACAAAACCGGTCGTGGCATTTATCGCGGGTGAATCAGCACCTCCAGGAAAACGGATGGGACATGCAGGTGCAATTATTGAAAGTGGAGAAGGTACAGCAGAAGAAAAAATCCATGCACTAAAGGTATCAGGAGTCCAAATCGCACATCATCCGGAAGAGATTGCGAGAATGTTGATTCGATAAAAAATGTGCCTGTAAAGACACATTTTTTATCGTCAATTTTATTTTAAATTTTGTTCTATATATTGAACCGCATCACCGACAGATTTAATTTGGCGCGCTTTCTCATCCGGGATTTCTAAATTAAACTTTTCACTAAAGCCATCAATAAGGAAAAATTGATCCATAGAATCAGCTTTTAAATCTTCAATAAAACGAGTATCTAGTTCAAGCTCACCTTCATCTACTTTTAGAACATCAACAATGATAGCCTTGACCTGTCCAAAAACATCACTCATTGGTACCTCCTGTGAATTTGATTGCGTATATTTGAAAATTGTATCTTGCCTTTGAATTCTGTCAAGTTATTAATACAGAACAGAAAACTTGCAGTTTGATTTAAAATCCCCGCAATTTCAAATTTGTTTTGATATACTGAGTATATTAAAAAAAAATGGATAAAGATATGGAAAATGAATCAATAGCCGCAAGAAAAAACGACCACATCAATATCAATATAATTGAAGATGTGTCTTCGAAAGCGCAAACAGGTTTAGAAAAATTTCGGTTTTATCATTCTGCTTTACCGGAGTTAGATTATAAATCAATTGATACACGACAATTGTTATTTGGAAAAGAAGTCGGATTGCCTATATTAATCTCCTCAATGACTGGAGGGACGTCACAGGCAACCGAAATCAATCGAAGACTTGCATTAACTGCTGAAAAATATGGCTTAGCAATGGGAGTTGGTTCGCAAAGAGCGGCAATTGAAGATTCAACATTGGCTGAATCTTTTCAAGTGAGGAAATTTGCTCCAAATATTTTATTATTCGCAAATCTTGGAGCAGTTCAATTGAATTATGGTTATGGAATTGAGCAATGTAAAAAAGCGATTGAAATGATTGAGGCTGATGCTCTCATTTTGCATCTAAATCCATTACAAGAGGCAATTCAGCTGGAAGGAAACACAAATTTTTCGGGTCTCTTGAATAAAATTGAATCAATTTGTAATTCCTTGGATCATCCAGTTGTTGTTAAAGAAGTGGGTTGGGGAATATCTCCTGCCATTGCTCGGAAATTGATAAATGCTGGCGTATCAGGAATTGATATATCCGGTGCTGGAGGAACGTCCTGGACACAAGTCGAGCGATATCGATTATCTGAAGAAAAAGATATTCGTGTAGCTGAGGAATTCCGGGATTGGGGTATTCCAACTGGCAAAGCCTTGTTCGAAATTGGAGAAAGTAAATTAGATTCGGTAATTATCGCATCCGGTGGTTTGAAATCAGGAATGGATATCGCAAAAACAGTAGCATTAGGTGCGAAATTGGCAGGAATGGCTGGAGTGATATTAAAGAAAGCAGTAAGTTCAATCGATGATTTATTTGTGGAAATAGAGATTATTGAAAGAGTTTTGCGTATAGCAATGTTTGGCACAGGATCAGGTACGATTTCACAATTCCAAAACACAAAAATTTTCAAAGTGGGAAATTAGAATGAACCTGGAAACTTTCTCAGAATTATTCTTACCAGAAATCGAAATTTCTCTTAAAGCCATGCTGGATAATAATATACCAATGGATTATTCGGGTATGAAAGAGATGATGTCATACCAAATGGGTTGGGTATTAAATAATAGCAAAGGAAAAGGAAAAAGAATCCGCCCAATAATTTTGTTATTATGTTGCAAACTTTGTGGTGCTGATTGGAGAAGTGCCTTGCCGGCAGCTGCTGCACTTGAATATTTACATAATTTTTCTTTAATTCATGACGACATTGAAGACCAATCTGAATTTCGTCACGGTAAGCATACCATTTGGAAAAAGTGGGGAATCGCTCAAGCCATCAATACCGGAGATGCTATGTTTTCTCTTTCCCAATTGGCAATTTTAGACCTTGGAAAAACAAACCCAAACGTAGCCTATCAAGCTGCGAGATTATTCAATTTAACATGTTTGGCTTTGACTGGTGGCCAGCATTTGGATATGCTTTTTGAATCAAAAACAACCATTTCAAGTGCTGAGTATTTCCAAATGATATCCGGAAAAACAGCAGCATTAATTGCTTCATCTACAGAATTAGGTGGAATTATCGCGGAATCAACTGAATCTGACCGCATGAATCTAAAAGATTTTGGAACAGCTTTGGGTATTGCATTCCAGGCACAAGATGATTATCTTGGTATTTGGGGCGACGAAAAACTCACTGGAAAATCAACTTCGCTCGATTTAAAAACAGGGAAAAAAACTTTACCGATCGTTTTTGTTTTAGAAAAATATCCTGAACTTCAAAAAGTTTTTGAAAAATTGCCAAAAACTGATGATGAATTAGCTGAACGAATTGAAATTCTTGAAAAGAATGGCGTAAAAGAATATATTCAGGATGTCACGCTTCAATATTCAAGTCTAGCCAAACAATCACTCAATAATGTAAATTATCAAGATGAAGATGCTTATCAATCTTTGAATTCTTTAATAAACAAATTGCTCAACCGGGATAAATAAAATCGAATTTTTTTTAGTTCAAAGAATCGTTTTCATCCTTTGTTAAAACCAATTGCAATGGGGGAAAGTTTAATTTGAAAAGCGAGAATGTCAAAATAAGAAATGAAATAATCTGATATACATTGACATTTGCAATTTGGTTTAAGCCATCTCCACGAAAATATTCCAAAAATATTATTAGCGTTGATAAGCAAATTAAGAATTTGAGGAATAAATTATTAATCTTTTTCAACCATATTTGCCTGATCACAAATGAGAAAATTAATGATGCTCCTGCCATAAAATAAATTTGTAGAGGGTGGCGTATGACACCCCATAATTCAATTCCCCAAGGCAAAGAAGTCGGAAGTCCAAAATAATCTCCAACCGCAAGAAGCGATAAAGAATAAAAAATGAGAAATAGTGAGAGTCCCGGGGTTATGGTATTAAGTGAAGCTGTAAAATTTATTTTATTTCTGTAATTTAAAACCACGAATAAAATAGCTGCCATAACGATTCCGGATGCAAAGTCAAATAATGCCATATTAAAAGAAATAATTGATATTGGAGATCCGAAAAAATCATTAGGAAATTGAATGATATAAGATAGCCTTGCAAAAATCAGAATAGATATCAAACTCCAAGATAATACTTTTGAAAAATTCCGGTCAGGATGGACAAAAAGTAAGGAATATTTTTCAACAATGTTCAAACTGAACCAAATTCCGATTATTATGATTAATCCGGATGACTGAATAGCAAGTGGTCCGATATTTATTATTGGAAACATTATTGAGTCTCCATGAGTTTATTAATGCGAATTTCTAATAACACTTCTGACATTGGTCCACCAACGATTATTTCCTGAATTATCCTATTTGAATTTACAAAGAAAGTGGTTGGTAAGGCTTGAATTTGAAACAATGAGTTAACCTTCCCTTCGTTATCTAAAAGGACAGGAAATTCCAGTTGATATTTTTTTATAAAATTTAAAACATCTGTCAAATTATCTTGATTTGAATTGTTAATGGTCAGGAAGACAATATCAGAATTGTATTTTTGGTACATATTTTGTATCGCAGGCATTTCTGCTTCACATGGTTTACACCAACTAGCCCAAAAATTGATTACGATAGGCTTGCCTTGATATGAAGAGAGTAAGTGATTCTCTCCCTTTATATCGGTTAATTCAAAATCTGGTAATAAAAAACCAATTTGAGGTGCAAATAAAATTGATGGATCACGTCTTCCAGATTGAATAGTTGTCATAATAATCCAAACCACTGCGGATAAAATGAGAATTATTGAAAAAATTCTATTGATGATAGTTTGATTTTTATTTTTCATTTGTTTAAGAAGAAATACAATTTTTATTGTTGTTTGTTCAATTGATTACAGCAAGTACCATTTATAAATCTAAAAAAGTATAATATAGATTAATAGCTATTTAATAAATTTCCAAATATTTCTATAATTCCTTGGAATTATAGAAAGTAGCCGAACCATCGATATTAATTCTTCTTCGAATTATTTCAGGGCAAACTGCAAGGAGTGAAAATGCGTATAGCAATCAGCTGTGATCATGGTGGTTATGATTTAAAAAAATATATTCTGTCTAAAACAAAAGGTCTCGGACACACTATCCTGGATTTTGGAACAGATAATGGGGAAATAAGCGTGGATTTTCCTGATTTTGTATATAAAGTGTGTGATGCAATACAAAGAAACGCAGCCGACCGGGGAATCATTATTTGTGGTTCCGGAATTGGGGCTTCGGTTGCCGCGAATAAAATGGATGGGATCATCGCTGGTTTATGTCATGATCATTATTCTGCGCATCAAGGTGTGGAACACGATCATATGAATGTATTGTGCATGGGTGCAAGAGTTATTGGCCCGGCGATTGCGGAAGAAATTACCGAATCGTTTTTAAACGCAGAACCGGATTTCGATGAAAGATTTGTTCGAAGAATGGCGAAGGTTAAAAAACTGGAAGAATTTGGTCACTTATAAACTATTTTCGACAATTTAATCAATTTATGGTTTTCAAACTTTCATGATAGTTTGGGCCATTGCTATTGCACCTAACATACCAGCTTGATTGCCCAATTTAGGTGGAACAATATATTCATCTATGTTTTCAAGGATAATTTTTGCTGGAATGTAACCGTTTAAATAATCTTTCGTTTTATTACGAATTTTTTGGAAAAGATGAGATTGTTGCATCACGCCACCACCTAAAATAATTTTTTGGGGTGATATTGTGCAAATAATATTACTTAGTGCTTGAGCGATATAATCCGCTTCCAAATCCCAAGCCGGGTGAGATAGGGGGATAGAATCAGCAGGCTTCCCCCAACGCTCTTCAATTGCCGGTCCGGAGGCAAACCCCTCAAAACAATTGGCATGATAAGGACATTTCCCTTTATAGTTATCCAGGGGATTTTTAACAAGCAAGATATGACCCATTTCAGGATGGATTAATCCGTGAACCGGCTGATGATTAATAATTGCGCCAGCGCCAATCCCTGTTCCAATTGTAAAATATACAAAATTCTCCAAATTAACGCCTGCACCCCATTTCCCCTCACCGATTGCAGCCGCATTTACATCCGTATCGAAAATCACTGGTAACTTCAGTGCATTTTTAATTGGACTAATGATATCAGTATCTCCCCATCCGGGTTTTGGCGTTGTAGTAATGTATCCGTATTTTTTTGAGTTTATGTTTAGATCAACTGGTCCGAAACAACCCAGTCCGATACTGGTAATTTCGATACCAAATTCATTTTTTGTCGTATTAAAGAAGTCAATTGTAGTTTGGATGGTCTCATCCGGGCTGGTTGTGGGAAACCTTTTTTCAAAAAGGATATTATCAGGATCTGTGCCTATAACGCAAACAAATTTTGTTCCGCCTGCTTCGATTCCACCAAAAAGATGACTCATCCGGGCTCCTGCTTGTCTTAAAGTAAAAAAAGGTTTTCTACAAAGATTTAAAGGTATAATGTCAAAATCTAAAAAACATCAATTACTGATAATTATATTTTATTACCATTATAAGATTGAGGACGTCATGGATCTATTTGATAAATGTTATTCATTTACTGCTGCAAAAGATGCTATGAGGGAAGGAATTTATCCTTATTTTATTCCGCTATCGGAAAATGAAGGTACGGTTGTGGAATTTAAAGGACATCGTTTAATCATGTGCGGTTCAAATAATTATTTGGGTTTAACCACACATCCAAAAGTACGTGAAGCGGCCGTAAAAGCGATTGAAAGATTTGGAACCAGTTGTACCGGATCACGTTTCCTGAATGGTACATTAGATTTTCATGAACAATTAGAACATGAACTCGCTGTTTGGGTTGGAAAAGAAAGCGCATTAGTTTTTTCAACTGGAATGCAGGCAAATTTAGGTACTGTATCCGCAATCGTCGGCCGAAATGACATTATTATTTTAGATAAAGATGATCATGCTTCTATAGTTGATGGTGCTCGCCTCGGATATGGAAAAATTGAAAGATTTCGCCATAATGATGTATATCATCTTGAACGTGTTCTGAAGTCATTGCCAGAAGACACAGGTAGGCTTATCGTCGTTGATGGATTATTCAGCATGGAAGGGGATCTGGCTTTATTAGATAAAATAGTTCCCCTGGCCAAACAATATAATTGTCGCTTAATGGTTGATGACGCCCATGGGATGGGTGTTATGGGGGGGGGACATGGGACCACAGCTGAATTTGGATTAACAGATGATGTGGATTTGATTATGTCTACATTTAGCAAATCATTCGCTTCATTGGGTGGTTTTATCGCTGGCGACGAACCAATTGTTCATTACATTAAACATCATGCACGATCATTGATTTTTAGTGCCAGTATCCCCCCCGCCAACGCAGCCGCAGCTTTGGCTGCGCTTCAGGTTATGCGTGAAGAACCAGAACGTGTTGCCAGAGTGATCGAAATTGGGGCAAAAATGCGAAAAGGTTTCGTTGAGCTCGGGTTTGAAATTGGACAATCTCAAACTCCGGTAATTCCGATCATCATTGGGGATGATGAAAAGACGTTTCTTTTCTGGAAAATGCTTTTTGATGCGGGTGTTTTTGTTAATCCAATTATTAGTCCGGCAGTCGCACCAGGACATCAATTATTAAGGACCAGCTATATGGCAACTCACACCGATCAACAATTAGATGCAGTATTAGAAATTTTCGGAAAAGTTGGCAAACAAATCGGAATCATTTAGGTGGTTGACCTTAATAATACTAATTCAATTCGAGTAATAAATGAAACTGCCTGATATTTGATCAAATACCAGGCAGTTTATTTTATTTGACAAATATCAGAATCTTCGTGAATTTACATCTGAATTACCTTTTGCAACGTAGGACGGCTGAGAATTTGTGGGTCCGGGTTCTGAAATATATTCCGGTTCCTGACGGTTCAATACGCGATTTTGTGGTCTGTTTGAACTATTTCTAAAAGTGCTTTTATTCATTTGCACAGGTTGGATGATATTGGGGATGGTTGAATGATTGTTGATGGGTTTGCGTACCTCCTGGCTCGTTCGTACTGGATGAGAACTGCGATTTTTGTTTTTCAACGAAAAGCTACCTATCAAAAGAATTCTGGTCAGCCATACCATAACAGCGACAAAAATGGGAACGACTTGATTGATTGTGGATGTATCTATGATCGAAGAACTTTTCATTGCGTGATTTGCGATCGAAATTGATACACCCCACCATGTTAAAACCGCATTCATTGTTGCAGCGAGAAACCAGGCTCCAAATAAGTACCAATTTTCTTTTTGATCTATTGAGTGGTCATCAGAAACAAATAATCGGGCGATGCCGGCAAAATCGATTCCACAAAACGCAATTGCCAGAATTGTCGACCAAAAAATACCCAGAAATTTCAAATCACCTAATAAATCGCGCAATGCAAAGTCAGTTGTACTGTAATTGAACATTTCAAAAGAAAACAGACCGATGATTAAGATTAGACTTGTAACCGAAAGTCCATTCTTTGCAAACCATTTACGAGCAGTTATTGAAAACCGATTGGGTTGAGAAGTGCTGTTTATCATAATCCTCCTAAGTTAGAAAAAAAGTTCTAAATAAGATAATAGAACAAACGATCTAATTTGTCAATAGGCAATATTAAACTGCCTGTATAATTTGATTTATGAAAAATTCACATAAAGATGATTTTAAATTTCTGTCCAACTTTTATGACAGAATTATTCATAAAAGAAATGAAATATTCTGGATTGATTCATTGGATAGCTTTAGATCGGAAAAAATTATTGAAATTGGTGGTGGGACGGGAAGAATTTTAGAAAATTTTCAAAATCGTGCTTCGAATTTATATCTTTGTGATTTTTCTTTTTCGATGTTAAAAAAAGCAAAACAAAAAAGTAAATTTTCAGAAATTTGTTGTCAAGCAGAGTTATTACCATTTTCCAGTGAATCCTTCCTTTTGATCTTAATGGTTGACACGTTACATCACTTGATTAATCCTGAACAGGCAATCAATGAAATCATTCGACTACTCGATAAACAGGGTCTTTTCATCATTGAAGAACCGGATATCAGGAATTGGAAAATTAAAATAATTGCAATTATTGAAAAATTATTAGGAATGAGGAGTCATTTCTATCGGGAAATAGAAATCATCGAGATGATTAAAAGTAATCAAGTTCATGTGACAACTATTTATGAAAATAACAACTTTTGTATACAAATTCGCAAAAACTGAATAAACTTTAGATAATTTGGTATGATTGACAATCAATTTTAAGAGGAGATTTACCGGTAAATTGTTTATGATACTTGATGAATTATTAAAAGTTATTCCTAAAAATTTTGATCCAAAAATTTCAGAATCAATCAATGCCAATATACAAATTAATGCTCTTGGTGATGAGGGTGGTAATTGGTTTATCACGATTATCGATAATCAAAGTATGATCAATAAAGGAGAAATTGAATCACCTGATTTTTTGATAACTGCAAAAAACAAAGATTTGATTGATATTTTTTCCGGGGAAATCGATGGTATTCAAGCATATATGCAAGGAAAAATAAATTTTTCCGGGAATATGGGATTAGCAATAAAAATGTTTAAATTAATTTCACTTCATCGTACTTTTCAAAACATTAAATGAAATTATTAATACAATCCCCAATCATCCATTAATCCTTCTTCCATCATTGAAAAATCCCAGGGATCAACTGCAAAATCCATAGATGTCTCACGCGCAAGCACTTCTTCAGCTTTTGAACGTGTTTGTTCCAACATCGATGGTCCATAAGGACAAAATGGCGTAGTTAGTATCATTTTCACGATAGCACGCTGATCATCTATAGTAACATTTCTAACTAAGCCTAATTGGATGATATTAAAACCAATTTCCGGATCTACAATTTCACTCAATCCGATTTTTAATTGTTCACTTAACTCAGGATGAGTGGTTTCGGAAAGCCAGATTGGCCGGTTGGTGCCAGGTTGAGGTTCCATTTATTGACTCTCCAATGATGGTTCGAATGGAATGATATAGCTACAATGACGTCCACCGCTCAGTATACACTCGATTTTTTTTGCTGGTATTGATAACATTTCACTAATCAAAGTTTGATCAAGACTGCAAACTTCCGGGTTGTTTAGGACAACATGAAAATACGGACAGCTAACTTCATTAATTATATAATGTGAATCATGTTTCTCCCAGTCCACATAAAAACCTTCTTCATCTAATAATTCCTGAATATAGGTTAATTTTTCTTCTATTGTCATTTTTTTGAGAAATTTTTGGTGATCGGATGCGATATCTTTAGCAATTTCAACAAATAATCCATTAACTTCTTCTGATGACATCGTATTACGAACCCTATTTAGAATCCGGTTTGTTAAGCGAAAATATCGGGTTGGAAATTTCTCTAAACCTTCTTCAGTCAAAGAATAGACCAGACGCGGTCTTCCAACTCCATGACGCACTTCTTCAGCGACGATTAAACTGTCGGCTTGTAAACTACTTAAGTGGTGTCTTACAGAAATCGAATTGATGTTTACAGCTTCTGCCAGATCACTTATTGTAGATTGGGGCTTTTTCAATAAAGTAAATAGAATTTTGTCTCTCGTACTTTTCATACAACCTCGAAACATTTAGCGAATAACCTTAGAGCTTAGTATATCATTTTTTTTATCAAATTGTCAATATTTATGATTATTATAATAAATATTGACCCTCGAAGAAAGACGTGATATAATTCAAGTCCGATCAGAAATGAAACGACAAGTGCATTTCTGGCTGATATTTATCGAAATTCAAGATAGCAATTTTATCTTTTTTAAGGAGTCTATTCAAATGAGTGAATTAATCATACGTAATTTGCATGTCAGTATTGAAGGTAAAGAGATCTTAAAAGGCCTGGATCTGACGTTACCAAAAGGGGAAATACATGCAATTATGGGTCCGAATGGGACCGGGAAATCTACCCTGGCTTACACATTAATGGGTCATCCTGCTTATGAAGTGACTAAAGGCGAAGTTGTTTTTAAAGGGCAAAATGTATTGGAATTGGAAGCGAATGAACGCTCACTTTTAGGAATATTTTTAGCTTTTCAATATCCGGTTGGCATTCCGGGGGTAACTGTAGCGAATTTTATTCGATCTGCAGTTAATGCAAGACGACGCGCTATTAAGCCAGACGATAAGGGAATCCAACTTTTGGAATTTCGTAAGCAAGTAAAAGAAAAAATGGAATTATTACAAATGGATCCTGCTTTTGCAGGTAGATACCTTAATGACGGATTCTCGGGTGGTGAGAAAAAACGTGCCGAGATTTTACAAATGGCAATGTTAAAACCAGAAATTGCAATTTTAGATGAAACAGACTCTGGATTAGATATCGATGCTTTAAAAATTGTCTCCGAAGGTGTAAATACCCTCAAGGGACCGGATTTAGGTGTCCTGGTTATCACGCATTATCAAAGAATATTAAACTACATCAAACCTGATGCAGTGCATGTCATGATGGATGGAAGAATTGTAGAATCCGGTGGCAGCGAATTAGCTTTGCATCTTGAAGAACATGGTTATGAATGGATCCGCGAAAAAGTAAGCGGATTGGAGTAAACCTCAGATCATTTCCATGTAATTATTGTTAGGAGCTTATCATGAGTGATCAGGTACAGGATAAATTTTTAGATCAATTAGGTGATTATCAATACGGGTTTAGCGATCCGGATACTTCTGTTTTTAAAACGCAACGTGGATTAAATGAAGATGTCGTCAGGCAAATTTCTGCAAAGAAAAATGAACCTGCCTGGATGCTGGAATACCGATTAAAAGGATTGAAACATTATCAACAAAGACCAATGCCTAACTGGGGTGCTGATATTTCCGAATTGGATCTCGATAATATATTTTATTACGTTCAACCATCCGAAAAATCGAGCGGTAATTGGGATGATGTTCCAAAAGATATTAAAGACACTTTCAATAAGCTTGGAATTCCGGAAGCGGAACAAAAATTTCTTGCAGGTGTTGGTGCCCAATACGAATCGGAAATGGTCTACCACAGCATTCAGGAACATCTTGAAAAACAAGGTGTCATCTTTTTAAGTATTGAAGATGGATTGCGTCAATATCCAGAATTATTTAGAGAGTATTTTGGAACTGTGATTCCAATTGAAGACAACAAATTTGCTGCCCTTAATAGCGCTGTTTGGTCAGGCGGTTCGTTCGTTTATGTGCCTAAAGGTGTGAAAGTCGATCTTCCTTTACAGGCATACTTCCGCTTAAATGTAGCAAATATTGGGCAATTTGAGCGTTCTTTAATCATTGCTGATGAAGGAGCACAAGTCCACTATGTCGAAGGTTGTACTGCACCATCCTACACGACTGACTCATTGCATAGTGGTGTGATTGAAATCGTAGTGAAGAAGAATGCACGCGTTCGATATTCCACCATACAAAACTGGTCGAAAAATGTTTATAACCTGGTAACCCAACGCGCACTGGTTATGGAAGGCGGAACAATGGAATGGGTTGATTGTAATTTGGGTTCCAAAGTGACGATGAAGTACCCTTCCTGTTATTTGATGGGACCGCGTGCGCATGGTGAGATACTATCTGTTGCATTTGCGACCAATGGTCAGCATCAGGACACCGGTGGCAAGATTCTACATTTTGCTCCAGATACCAGCAGCAAAATAACATCTAAATCTATTAGTAAAGGGAATGGCCGGGCTTCGTATCGCGGTTTGTTGAAGGTCCACAAAGGGGCAACTAACTCCCGGTCAAATGTCGTTTGTGATGCACTACTTCTGAATAAAGAAAGTCGTTCGGATACTTATCCATATATTGAAATCGATGAAGAAGATGTTTCAATTGGTCATGAGGCATCGGTTTCAAAAGTTGGTGAAGAACAACTGTTTTACTTAAAAAGCCGTGGATTAAGTGAAGAGGAAGCGACAACAATGGTTGTTTCCGGTTTTATTGAACCACTCGTAAAAGAGTTGCCGATGGAATATGCAGTAGAAATGAATCGATTGATCCAACTTCAAATGGAAGGCTCGGTTGGTTAATCGAATAAAAGAGGGCAAAAGAATTTATGATTGAACGCACACCAGTAATTGTCAGTAAGGTCAAATCACGTTCGGATAATCGTGATTTTAATTTTTCAATTGATCAAATTAGAAAAACCAAAAGTGATGTAATTAATTCTTATCGCATCAAATCCTGGGAACAATTTAAAAACACACCGATTCCAACAACCAAGGAAGAGGCATGGAGAAGAACTGATCTACGACCGATGAAAGTTGATCGCTTTAAATTGGCATCTTCGAATGATCCAGGACTGACCAGTAATATCCCACTAAATTTACTGAAACCTGTTGCAGATGGTGAACATGGTGGACAAGTAATCATTCATGGAAATAAAGTTAATACAAAAATTGATCCTTTATTGGTCGAAAAAGGTGTGGTATTTACTGATCTGCTTACTGCTGAAAGCCAATATCCAATTTTTGTTGAAAAAATTATCGGCAAAATTGTTGAACCTTCTGAAGGTAAGTTTGCTGCTTTAGTTGGTGCTTTTTCTCAAAACGGTATATTTTTATATGTCCCAAAAAACGTTACGGTTACGACACCATTGCACAGCTTGATATGGGGCGCAACGATTGACATGGCAAATGTATCACATGTAATGGTTTATCTTGAAGAAGGATCCAGCGTTACATACGTTCATGAAGTTGCATCAGAAACAGAAAGTGCTGGACAAAGTTTTCAAGCCTGTAATATTGAAATGTATGTTGGACCTCATGCACAATTAAATTTTGTGGAGCTTCAATCCTGGGGAAGACATGTTTGGAATTTTACGCATGAACGTGTACACGTCGACCACGATGGTAAATTGGATTGGATTTTTGGGGCGATAGGCGGGCATCTTACGAAAAACTTTGCTGAACTGGATTTAATCGCATCCGGTGCAATTGGGAAAATGTCCGGGTTCTATTTTACTGATGCCGATCAACATCTGGACTATGATTCTCAACAAAATCATATGGCTCCTCATACAACAAGTGATCTCTTATTTAAAGGTG
Source organism: uncultured Anaerolineaceae bacterium (assembly GCA_964586385.1). GTDB lineage: Bacteria > Chloroflexota > Anaerolineae > Anaerolineales > Anaerolineaceae > UBA6170. The sequence goes on along the minus strand of CAZPIM010000001.1, from coordinate 13,914 downwards.
CGCTTGTCGAACAAAGTCGATCTGTTTGGCAGGGTATGATTTATGTTGCACCCGGTGCAGATAAAACGGATGGTTACCAGGCTAATCGCAATTTATTATTAAGTAAAAGTGCCAGAGCAGATTCAATACCCGGTCTTGAAATTCTTGCTGATGATGTTCGCTGTACTCATGGTGCAACCGTCGGGAAAATTGATGCTGAGCAAATATTTTATTTGATGGCGCGTGGAATTCCTCGAATTGATGCCGAAAGACTTATTGTGGAAGGATTTTTTGATCCGATCATGCAACGTATTCCGTTTGAGGGATTGAAGGAAAGATTTCAGCAATCGATTTCGGAAAAAATGGGATCTTATACTGGTTAGCTCGCATACTCGAATAATTATTTATCAATAATTTCGAAATCGAAAATAATTGACTATGATAGAATAAATCAGAATGTATCGAAATCATTCGGAGGTATATTAATGACATCTGCACCATTTATGAGACCACCTGCACCAGAAAGTGAATACGAAGTAGGTGATACCGTTGAAGTATTATGTGACCATGATCGAAAAGGTGAACGTGTACACGGTTGGTTGAGAGGAATCGTAGTCCAAACTGATCCCAAAATGGTCGCGGTGCAATTTCGTGCAAATGTCTACTTAACTGATGGATGGATGGTACCGGACCATATATTATGGTTTCCACAATTATCTAATCAAATTAGAAAACCAAGGAAAAAACAAGAATCTGTCATTGAAGAATTATAAGGCATCGTCGAACTGAAAGGTATTTAATGAGATTAGATTCGAAATTTATAAAAAATGATTTTCCAATTCTGAAACGCGAAATTAGAAGTGGAATTCCTCTCATCTATCTGGATTCAACGGCAACAGCGCAAAAGCCACAACAAGTTATCGACGCCATGGATAACTATTATCAATTTCACAATGCGAATATACATCGTGGTGTGCATACACTGGCTGAAGAAGCTACAGGAATGTATGAGAATGCCAGGAAAAAAATTGCAAATTTTATTCATGCAAAGTCGGAAAAAGAAATTATTTATACCAGAAACACGACTGAATCTATAAATTTAGTTGCATATTCCTGGGGCAGGAAGAACCTTAAAGAAGGTGACCTTATTATTTTGACAGAAATGGAACACCATTCAAATCTTGTTCCATGGCAAATTCTGGCATCCGAAAAAAACCTGATTTTGGATTTTATTCCAGTAACAGAAGATGGTCTTCTCGATCTGGTTGTTTACAAAGAACTGCTTCAAAAAAAACCAGCCATCGTTGCATTTACGCATATGTCAAATGTTCTGGGCACAATTAATCCGGTGAAGGAAATGATAGATTGGGCTCATCAGGTTGGAGCAATCGTGTTAATCGATGGCGCACAATCTGTTCCACATTTTTCAGTGAATGTTCAAGATTTGAATGCTGATTTTTACGTTTTTTCTGCACATAAAATGTGTGGTCCAACGGGCATTGGCATTTTGTATGGAAAAGAAAAATTACTTGACTCAATGCCACCATTTCTCGGTGGCGGGGATATGATAAAAAAAGTCCAGCTGCGAAGTTTCAAACCAAATGATCTTCCCCACAAATTTGAAGCAGGTACGCCGGCAATTGCAGAGGCGATTGGAACTGGTGCAGCAGTGGATTATTTGCTTTCAATCGGTATGGATAAAATAGCTTTACATGAACACGAGCTGGCAGATTATGCTTTTGAGAAATTAGCGGTAGTAGAAAACCTAAAGATTTTTGGAAAAAATAATCACCGGGGTGGTGTGATTTCGTTCGAATTAGGAATTATCCATCCGCACGATGTTGCGCAGATTTTGGATCATCAAGGAATCGCAGTTCGTGCAGGTCATCATTGTGCAATGCCCTTGCACGAAAAATTTGGAATTCCTGCAACAACTCGCGCTAGTTTTTATTTATATAATTCTTTTGAAGATATCGACCAGTTAGTCGCTGGACTTCTAGTTGCAAATGATATGTTTGGATAAATGGTATAACAATGGATGATTTTTACAGAGAACTTATCGTAGACCGATATAAAAACCCGATATTTAAGGGTAATTTAGATCCACACAATTATTCCTATGAGGACGAAAATCCTTTATGTGGTGACCATATAAAAATAGAATTACTCGTGGATCAAAATAACATCATAACAAATGCTGCATTCAGTGGTCATGGATGTGCAATTTCTCAAGCGAGTGCGGACCTTTTATTAGAATCAGTCGTTGGGAAAAAAATCGAAGAAGTGAAGATGATTAATAAGGACACAATTTTAGAATTATTGGGGATTGAATTGGGTCCAGTGAGGTTGAAGTGCGCATTGCTTTCACTAAAAGTTCTTAAAGCTGGAATTTATGGCATTGGTGAAATTGATGAAGAACTTATGGAAATTTAAATGGAATTTGATTTAGCTGATTACACATTCTTTCCAATTATTGCGCTGGACGATTTACCCACTGGAGAACGCATTTTCATTGAAGTGGATAATGAGCCAGTGGTTGTTTTCAATATTGGCGGGGATATATTCGCCATTGGCGATCGTTGTACCCATGACGATGGTCCATTGGGCGATGGCGATGTGGAAGACCACCAGGTGACGTGTCCAAGACATGGGGCAAAATTTGATATCCGGACCGGTGCAGCGCTAACTTTACCAGCAATAGAGCCGACCACCGTTTTTCCAACCAGAATCAATGATGGAAATATTGAGATTGGTGTTTTTAATTCAGCAGTTAAAAGCTAAAAGAAACCCAATTTTTGCTTATTTTGTACTGAATTGCGCCACAACTCTTAAAATATCAAAACCTTCCGCATATGGGCGTTCTGCCAAAGCGCCATGGCGTATCATCGTTGCTCTGGTAATTGAAGATTCAAAATAATAACGGTCTGCATATGTTTTATACATCGATAAAGCTTTTATTTTCTTATCTACATCTTCTTCTGTGACTTCAAACAAAAAATGTGGAAAGAAGCCATAACTGCTTCGTAGAACATCAAACCCGAGTACAGTGGTTCCACGAAAAGCACGTAAAGCTTCATCCATTACTGTAACATGGTCTTGATGTATATCATTTTTTGTATGCACAAAAACAATATCCGGTTTAAATGAATTTTTGTATTTTAGTAATGTTTCTAAAATTTCCTGCCGTTGATGAGGAAAATGCCGTGTTTCATAACTTAAAAGGATGTCATGCTCAGAATCAATACCCAACACTGCCATACTGTCTCTATGTTCAGTGACAAGATTAGATAAAGCAGGATTCTTTTGGTTATCTGACAGTGTGAGGCATAAAACTTCAGATATTTTTGAAATATTGGATATCAGAGCACCACAACCCAATTCAATATCATCCGGGTGAGCACCGATACATAAAACTTTTTTCCCAAATACTTGTAAGTTTTGATTCATAATCCCTTATTTTGTTGCAATAAAACCACCCACGACTTTCGTCATAGTCAATTTGCCATCACGATCAAGCCATTTTGTTGCTACATTAAAGATATTATCCATTATTTTTTCAAAATCATCTTTTGTTTGGAAAAAACTACTCCAAAGTTTACGGTCTTCTGATAGTGAAGCACGCGTATAAGCAATAAAGGGGTCCACAGATTCAAATTCAAGCGGGTTTTCAAGAATTTCTACATCAACTTTTGAAAATGTTTTCTTCATCGCATCCAATATTTGGGTTGAGTATCTTGAACTTCCAGGCATGGGTGGAATTACTTTTCCGGTTGCTTCGCGAATAATATCATAAAACATTTGTTTGTTTGTTGGCATAGGTCCGCTTGAAAATAATCTCCCACCTGGTTTGAGTACCCGATGCATTTCTTTAATTGTGAAGGGAATATCTTCGGCATAATAAATAGCAAAACAACATGATTCAAAATCAAATTGATCCGGTTCCAGAGGAAAAGTTTTATTAAAATCCAGGCTTATAAACTTGATACCTGTATTTAACCTGACATTTTCACTTTTTGCCTTCTCTAACAATTCTTCATTAACATCGCCACCGGTTATTGTGGCTTCACCGTTTAAGAATTTATGGTAGGTAAAACATTGCTTTCCAGCTCCACAACCGATATCAAGGATGTTCATCCCTTTTTTTAAATTTATTATTCCCAACATCCATTCATCAATATTTTTTGTCCCATATTGGGAATGGATATCAATTCTTTTTAATAAATCATTTGTAGTTTCCCGGTAATCAATTTTCATAGTTCTCCCTTATTTTATTTTCCTGGATTTACCATTTTGCGACTTTAACAAATTCGCGGTAACATTTCCCCGGCTAATACATCCATTATTCGGGAAGTACCAAATTCGGTTTTTAAAATCACTCTACCAGGATTCTTTTCGATAATTTCACCGATTACTATTGCATTTTTTCCATATTTTGAGTTTTGCATTGTGGAAATGATTGCATTTTTTCTGCTTTCTGGCGCTATAACAATCAGTTTTCCTTCATTCGCAATATATAGAGGATCAAATCCAAGTAATTCACAGGCAGATTTTACAGCTTGTAAAACTGGAATTTTTTCTTCGTGAATTATAATGCCAACTTTTGATTGTTTGGCAATTTCGTTTAATGTTGTGGCTAAACCCCCACGGGTTGGATCGCGGAGAACATGCGTTTCAGGAGCTACTTCGAGTATGTCAGCGATCAGATGGTTTAATGGAGCAACGTCCGATTCGATTTCTGTTTTTATACCGAGATCACCCCTGGCATCCAGAACTGCAATGCCATGGTCACCAATCGTTCCGGAGATGATGACCACATCACCTGGTTGCGCATTTGATCCGCCAATATGGAATTGATTGGATAATTTCGCTATACCTGTAGTGGAAATAAAAACACCATCGCCTTTCCCTTTTTCGACAACTTTCGTGTCACCTGCCACAATTGTCACCCCAGCTTCAAGTGCGGCTTCTTTCATGGAAATCACAATTTTGTCCAGAAGATTAATTTCCAGCCCCTCTTCTAATATAAAACTTGCTGTTATATATAGGGGGATAGCTCCTGACATGCTCATATCGTTCACTGTTCCACAAATTGCCAGTCTGCCAATATCTCCACCGGGAAAAGTGAGAGGGTAAATAATATGTGCGTCAGTAGAGACAGATAACAACAAATCGTTTCCTTGTATTGGAAGCAAAGCAAAATCATTGCCAGCATTCAAAAATGAATTCGAAAAATGTTTCTGAAAGATCTGTTTAATTAAATCTTCCGTCATTTTGCCACCACTACCATGACCCATAACAATCGTTTTGTTGTGGTGCAGTGGAATTGGACAGGATGCTCCTTCAAATGAAAACTGTGAGGTATTTTCCATTTGTAAAAATTAATTTTCCTCCCGGTTCAAAGAAAAGCGATAATAAGCCGAACAAGCTCCTTCAGAGCTGACCATTGGAGCACCTAACGGATTCGTTGGCACACAAACATTTCCAAATGCAGGGCATTGATGCGGTTTTTTCAATCCCTGTAAAATTTGACCTGCAATACAAATTTCTGATTCTTGAGTCTTTATGTGTTCCACATTGAATCGATATTCGGCATTAAATTCATCAAATTCTCGTCTTAATCCCATTCCGCTAAATGGAATAGTTCCTATTCCTCGCCAATTACGATCACAAGGTTCAAAAACACGATTAATGATTTCTTGTGCAGCTTGATTTCCTTTTTCAGATACTGCGCGTTGGTAAGCATTTTCGACCATATGCGTTCCGCTTTCTAATTGTCGGATTGCTTTAAGAATTCCTTGTAACAAATCCAAAGGTTCAAATCCGGTTACCACAATTGGTACCTGATATTTTTGGGAAATTGGATGATATTGCCAATAACCCATCACAGCACAGACATGACCGGCGGCTAAAAAGGCTTGAACCCGATTTGATGGTGAGGATAATATGGCTTCCATAGCAGGGGGTACACAAACTTGCGACACGAGAATTGAAAAATTCTTAAGACCAAATGCTTTTGCTTGAATAATGCTGGAAGCATTTGCGGGGATGGTTGTTTCAAAACCTATTGCAAAAAATACGATTTGCTTATCCGGATTTTCTTGCGCGATCTTAACTGCGTCAATGGGTGAATAGACAACTTTTACTTGTGCACCTTGTGCTTTAAGTGAAAATAAATCTGTTGATGATCCGGGCACACGTAACATATCCCCAAAAGTGCAGAAAATTACGTTTGTACTGGCAGCGATCGCATGCGCACGATCGATTTGATCCAGAGGAGTCACACAAACCGGGCAACCCGGGCCATGGACCAATTCCAATTCTTCCGGTAATACCTGATCGATACCATATTGCATAATGGCATGAGTTTGGCCACCACATATCTCCATGATGGTCCACGGCTTTGTTGTAATTCTTTTAATTTCTTCAACAACACCTTTAACAAGTTGTGAATTTCGAAAAGAAGTGGAAAAATTAAAGTTCTTGTTCATTAAAATTCAGCTCATTATTGATGTCTGAAATTTCCTGAAGCAGAGATAAAGTTTCAAGAGCTTCTTGTTCACTCAGGACATTTAATGCAAATCCTGCATGAATAATCGTGTAATCCCCTATTTTTGCCTCAGGAATCGCTTCAATGCATGCTTCTCTTATGACACCACCAAAATCAATTTTTGCCATTTTTACACCAATTGATTCTTCAATTTCTATAATTTTTCCAGGGATACCAAGACACATAAAAACCTCTTTTATTCCTGCATCACTACATGTTAGCTGCGATACATGCTTGTCCATAAGCGATCCCACCATCATTGGTAGGAATTCTTGAGTGCCAAAGCACTTCATATTTATTTTTTTGCAATAATTCAATCGTATTGGTTAATAGTACTTTGTTTTGCCATACACCGCCAGATAATGCCACAACTTTTGAATTTGATTCTTTTTTCACGATTTCACAAACATCCAGGCATAATTGACTGATTGCATTATGAAATTTGGATGCCATTTCAGATGGTGTACTGTTAGCCATTAAATCAGAAATTAGTTGATTCCACAGGGGAGCGGGATCAATTTGATCATCAGTAAATTCAAATTGATAATAATCTTTTACGGATCTGTCAACCAATGTTTCCATCTCAATCGCTGCCTGCCCTTCATAATTTACACGATGACGTATACCTATAAAAGAAGCAACGGCATCAAATAATCTTCCCATACTGGATGTTGATATTGTGTTGATATTCCTGGTCAATTGTATTTCAAGGGCGGCTTTTTCTTCCATACACAATTCAGAACATGGTGGAAAAATTGGTTCCCAATCAATTTTATTTGTCCATAAATGAGATAAAGCCATGCGGGCGGGTATTTTTATTGAGATATCACCCCCGGGTAGAGGGACGTATTTTAGATGAAAACGCCGCTGATAATTTGCCATGTTCCCTAATAAAACTTCACCCCCCCAAATAGCCTGATCTGTTCCATATCCGGTTCCATCAAAACAAAGTCCAATTACAGGATCTTTCGTATTATAAGAATTCTCGGCAATACAGGCAGCAAGATGGGCATGGTGGTGTTGAATATTTATCAATGCCAGATTCTCGTTCTCGGATCGTGTAATGGCATATCGTGTAGCCAAATAATTAGGGTGTAGGTCACAGGCAATAATTTTTGGGTTTATCCGAAAAAGTTTTTCATAATGAGATATGGCTTCTTCAAATGATGAAAGAGTCTCCAAATTTTCCATATCGCCGATGTGATGACTCAGGAAAGCTTGATTTTCTCGTGTAAGACAAAATGTATTCTTAAGTTCAGCGCCTGTTGCTAGTATCGAATCGCCTGGGTAGGGAAAAAGGAATGAACTTGGGGCATAGCCTCTCGATCTCCTTAAAATGTATGGACGTGAATCGATGATTCGACTGACAGAATCATCAATTCTCATATGGATTGGGCGATTATGCACTAAAAAGGCATCCGCGATTGGGTCCAATCGATTAGCTGCATCTGTATCCTGGAAAGCAATTGGTTCATCGCTGAAATTTCCACTGGTCATCACCAATAAATCGGGAAACCCCTCACCTGGTTCCAATAATAAAAAATGAAGCGGTGTATAGGGAAGCATAATTCCCAGTGTGTTTTGACCGGGAGCAATATCACCTGAAAGTCCAGTATTCTTTAACTTCTCTAATAAAACGATTGGGCGTTCTCTGCTTTTTAATAGGTTTTCTTCTTCAGTTGAAACCACGCAATATTTTCTTACCTGGTCAATTGAATAAGCCATCAATGCGAATGGTTTATCACTGCGTTTTTTCCGATTACGTAAATTCGTTACTGCTTCATTGTCAAATGCATTGCAAGCCAGATGATAGCCTCCCAGTCCTTTAATGGCTAAAATTTTGCCATGATTTAAATAGGAACGGGCTAATTGAATGGATTCATGATTTTTTGCTAAGAGGATATTGTTAACAGTAAACCAGGTTTCAGGTCCGCAAACCGGGCAGGCAGTCGGTTGTGCATGAAATCGACGATTATTTGGATCTTCATATTCCCGCTGACAATCAACGCACATCATAAACTCAGACATGGTCGTAAGCGGGCGGTCATAAGGAATATCTTGAATGATCGAAAACCTGGGACCGCAGTTAGTGCAATTAATGAAGGGGTAAAGATATCGGCGATCGGTCGGTTTTTTCATTTCAATTAGACACGCATCACATACGCAAATATCAGCAGATATCGGCATGAAATCGCCTGTTGAAGATTTGCTTTCCCGAATTTCAAATCCCTCGTATTGTTTTAAAGCGATGTTTTCTGATAGGAGAGTATCAATTCGGGCTAACGGTGGCGGATTTTTCTTTAGTTGATCAATAAAGGAATTGATTGACTTGGGGTGGCCAGTTACTTCAATCTCAACTCCGGCAGATGAATTTAAAACCCATCCATTCAGATTGTATTGATTGGCTAGATGATAAACAAAAGGTCGAAAACCGACCCCTTGCACGACACCTTTTATATCAATTTTTACAGTGGTATTTCTTGACATTCTTATGCAGATTTTCGCCTGGAAATTTTGTTTTTCAGCCAATCAATCCATGCATCAAACCCTTCGCCTGTTTTACATGAAAGCTCAAAAATCGAAAGACCGGGATTTAATAACTCTATTCCTTGCTTAAAATACTCTTTTCGAAAATCAATATAAGGTAAAAGATCTGTTTTGTTCAGAATTAATGCATCGATTCCACGATAAATATTTGGGTATTTATACGGTTTGTCATCCCCTTCAGGTACACTTGCAATTACGATATTCGCATGTGTTCCGATTTTAAATGATGCCGGGCAGATCAAATTTCCAACATTTTCCACGATAACTAGATCAATACCACTCAAATCCAACGAAGAGACTCCGCGTTCCATTAAACTGGCATCTAGATGACATTGGCCTCCAGTATTGATTTGCACAGCCGGCATTCCTAATGCTGTAATCTTATCTGCATCAATGGTAACAGGCGCTGTATCACCTTCAATTACGGCGATTTTATATTGATGCATTAATGATTCGATCGATTTTACGATTACGCTTGTTTTACCAGCACCAGGCGAAGCCATAACATTAATTCCATACACTCCAGCAGAATCTAATTTTTGCTGGATCTGAGCTGCAATTTGATCGTTTGCATCTAAAATTCGCTCGACAACCTGAACTTTCTGAACTGTCATTTTTTACCTTTCGATTTCAATGCTTTCCAACCAGAATTCCTCGCCAGAGAGTAATTTCAACCGTATCGATTTGCATTCAGGGCATGGCATTATTTCATCAATAAATTCAAATTCGTGACCACAGTCCAGACATAAAAATTTTGCAGGTCTTCTATCGAAATGCAATTTGGAATTTTCACAAATCGTATTTTTTGAAATAATATCCCAATAGAATTGAATGCTATCATTGACAATACTGGAGAATTTTCCAATGACAATATATATATCCGTAACCCGCGTTGCTTTTGCTTGAGCAGCATGTTTTTGTGCGATATTTATAATACTTTCTGTGACAGCCAACTCATGCATTTGATTATTATAATGCGAAAAAGCGATTAGATCGCCTTATGTGTAATTTATTGGGCGAGTAATTCGAGTAGTTTAATTCGCATAGAAAGCAATCGGCTGGCAATGATATTGGACATTCTACGCATAATGGTCATACCAATAACAGGATCCGTGTCGCACAATTCAGATAATGCAGTCGCGTTCAAATATATTAAATATGAGTCCTGTTCTGCAGTTACGGAAGTAATCCTTTGTCGTGCAACAGGTGTCATTCTGTCCCAACCGACCAAATCTAATGGTTCAGCATAATAAATACAAACTTGCCCATGGCCGGGGACTAAAATATCGATAGCCAAACGACCTTCAGAAACGATATAAAGAAGATTATCGTTATCACCTTCCCGAAATAAAACCTCACCACTGTTTAAATATCGAACTCCAGCAATTTTCTCCAGTGTGTTTATTTGTTCAGAAGATAATTCCATTAACCAAGGAATATTCTTCAATGATGGTTTGAGTTCAACTTTATCTATCATTTATCAACCTTCAATCGAGGGGGCTTTCATATTTTATGAAAATATCATTATCCTGTTTTATCATTCTCTCCAAAGGTTAATAAGTGTTGTACATCCTCGATAAATTCGCATTTCGTCATGTGGAAGGGAAAATATTTTTTTAGGTAGAGTTTTATGCATTTCAGATGTGTTTTAATGACAGGAAATGAATTTTTTCTATATAAAAAGCCATTTATCAAGAAATATAAAATGAAGAAATCATTTTGAAAAGTTATTTATTTTGTCTTTCACAATGATGGCAGTAACCTTATAACGAAAATGTTTTATTCTTTTTTTTCCAACGCAAAGAATAACTACACAAGCAAGATGATTAATGTTGATAGATAAATCCGGGTTTATTTTGATGTGAATGCTTTTCCGGATTGCTGTTTGTTCGAAAATTTTCACCTTTCAAATAAATACAGGTAATTATTATTTGTGGATTCTTTCGGGGTGGCTATAAAGGAAAAATCTTCCACGGCGTGCACCACCAATTAGTGTCACACCTAATTGGTCAGCCATATTTACACCGAGTTGACTTGTTGATCGCATGGATATTAAGAATGGTGCTCGTAAACGAACAGACTTCATGAGCATGTCTGAACTCACTCGACCCGAAGTGAGTAATATTGGTAAGTTTACTGCTAATTTATTTAATAAAATTTTTCCGGCGATTTTATCAAATGTATTATGGCGGCCTATATCTTGAATTTGAAATAATTGTCTATGTCCATCAGAAAGCGCAGAAGTATGCACCCCACCAGATTCTGAGTGAGGTAATTGTTCGCTCATGAATTGATCAATTAGAGCAAATATTATTTCGGTGCTTAAGGTGGCAACATTTTGAATAGGATTAAATTTATTTGGTCCCTGGTCAACTGAGCTTGTTCCGCCATGACATCCGGCAGTTCGTCGCCAAGTGGCTGGTTTCTGAACCTGGTGATTTAACCAAATATCCACATTATCTTTTTGGTCACAAATATGGATATCTGCAATTTCATCTACTGACTGAATAAAGCCTTCATTGTATAGAAAACCGACAGCCAGTAAATCGATATCTGTCGGTGTACACTGGAAAGTGAGCCAAATTTGCCCATTTACTGTCAATGAGACTGGTGCTTCGACTGCAATATTCGATTGAACTGTTTCAACGTTTTCCCGGGTGATTTGTTGATAGCTTATATTAATATGTCCATCATTCATAAGGAATTATTTAACCATTCTTTGTAGGGGTGGTCAAGAGGCTTTGAGAAAATATCGAAGTTACGTGGTATTTTGATATTGCAAGTAACAATTAACTTCAATCAGCCGAAATATATGATGCAGACGCACTGATGTCATTCATAATCCACAATAGAAAATTACCTGTAAAAAAT
>CAZPIM010000001.1:0-1870 GCA_964586385.1 uncultured Anaerolineaceae bacterium | reverse complement strand
AGTTTGAGAAAATAATCGGCAGGCAATCTTCTTTTGATTACCTGCCGATGTTTTTAATCTATTATTAGTCTTCTTACTTTTTAATCTTCGATCAACTCGACTTTGACTGCACAGACCTTATATTCTGGAATTTTTGCGATTGGATCAAGAGCAGCGATGGTAATTGAGTTTGCAGGCACTTCCGGGAAATGGAAGTTGGCGTAAACCATTCCAGGTGGAACACGGTCGGTCACCCATGCTTCAGCCTCGATACTACCACGTCGGGATGTCACTCGCACTCTTTTATTCCCATTGAGACCCAATTTCTGTGCATCCTGTGGGTTTACTTCAATAAGAGATTGGCTATAAACTTCCAAAAGTCCTTTTGATCGGCGGGTCATTTCACCACCATGCCAGTGATATAGCACTCGACCAGTACTAAACAAGACCGGGTATTCATTATCTGGAAGCTCAATCGGAGGAATATGCTGAGTTACAGCGAATAATCCTTTTCCTCGGGAGAACTGACCAACATGCAATACAGGGGTGCCGGCGTGATCCGGACCTTTGACTGGCCAATGGAGGACTTCTCCATTTTTAAGTCGGTCGTATGTGATACCTGCGTAACTGGGAGCGAGGGAAGCAATTTCAGCCATGATCTGAGCGGGGGATGTATAATTCCAACCAGCATGGGGGGCAGTCATATCAATTTTTCGACCACCATTTTCCAGCACTCGACGCGCAATTTCACTAGTGATCTCCCAATCCATGCGGGCTTCGCCAATTGGGGCAATTGCCTGGTTCAAATGTTGGATACGGCGCTCAGTATTCGTAAATGTACCGGATTTTTCTGCGAAAGTAACCCCGGGAAGGAGAACGTCCGCGTATGGTGCAGTTTCCGTATGGAAGATCTCTTGTAAAACCATAAATTCGAGGTTTTCCAAACAATGACGAATGTGGTTGGTATCCGGGTCAGACATAATTGGATTCTCACCCAAGATGTAAAGCGCTTTAATTTTGTCATCTGTAATAGAAGGAATCATTTCGGTTACAGTCATGCCAATTTTCGGTGAAAGTGGGGTGCCCCAAGCTTTTTCAAATTTTTGGCGGACTTCTTCGTTGATAACTTGTTGGTAAGCCGGATAGTAGTTTGGAAGACCACCCATATCGCAGGCGCCTTGTACGTTGTTCTGGCCACGCAATGGATTAACACCTCCACCCAAAACACCTAAGTTGCCAAGCAACATTTGCAGGTTGGCACAAGTACGAACGTTTTGTACGCCAACGACGTGTTGAGTGATACCCATCGCCCATAAAACTGCATTAGGTTTTGTAGTTCCGAGGATTTCAGCGGCTTCATAAAGCTGTTCTACAGGAACTCCAGTGATTTCAGAAGTAATTTCTGGAGTATATTGCATCACATTGGCTTTAAAGTCATCGAAGTTTTCAGTTCGATTGGCAATAAACTCTTTGTCTTCGTAACCTTTTTCAAATATGATGTACATCAATCCATTGATCAATGCGATGTCTGTACCGGGTTTTAGACGCATATGTAATGTAGCAAATTCAGTGATATCGATTTTGCGTGGATCAGCAACTATTAGTTTTACACCGCGTCGTAATACAGCCTGACGGATACGAGTACCAAAAACAGGGTGTTGCTCAGTCGTATTTGAACCAATAATGAAGATTGCTTTTGCATAATCTGCAACATCTTCCATTGAGTTCGTCATTGCTCCAGAACCAAATGATGTGGCCAGACCGGCCACGGTGCTGGAGTGTCAGAGACGGGCGCAGTGGTCCAGGTTATTCGTCCCGACCACCTGACGGGAAAACTTATTCATCAAATAATTTTCTTCATTGGTGCATTTTGCAGAAGTCAGCACACCGA